>JAVJTC010000002.1 GCA_040219085.1 Acidimicrobiales bacterium | reverse complement strand
GGCGCTTCGGATTCTCGCGGGGGTGAGCGCTTGAGGGGGTGAGGGTCCCTGTGCGCGGGACAGGGGCTCAACAGAATCGGTGGTTCCTACGCCGTCGATCCTGGAGAGCCCCTGTGGAGACCGATGCTACGCGCATGTGCGAGGTGCTGGTCGGCTTGCCCGATGTGAAGGTGCTGGGCGTGATCGACCAGCTCGAGGGTCCGCTGATCGTGAGGGTCGAGACTCGAGGTCTGACGCCGCGGTGCGCTGGGTGTGGACGCCCGGCGGATCTGAAGGATCGTGACGAGGTCACGCACGTCGACCTCCCGGTGTTCGGCCGCCAGGCGAAGCTGGCGTGGGTGAAGCGCCGCTGGCGGTGCTTGCACGGCGACTGCGCAGTGGGGTCGTGGACCGAGACGAGTGACGAGATCGCTCTGGGCGACCGGTTCGTGACAACCCGCGCCGCGCGTTGGATGACCCTTCAGGTCGGTGGACATGGCCGCACCGTCGACGAAGTCGCCGCCGATCTCGGCTGTGATTGGCACACCGTCAACGACACTGTCGTGGAGTGGGGCGAGGCGCTGTTGGCCGTCGACGACGACCGCGTCGCCGACGTGGAAGGTCTGGGGCTCGATGAGACCTTGTTCAATCGGACCGGCCGGTGGCGGACCCAGGCGTGGTGCACCTCGATCGTCGACGTCGGGCGGGGCCAGCTCCTCGACGTCGTCGAGGGACGCAGCGCTGCAGGACCCGCTGGCTGGCTCGCTCAACGGCCCGCCGAATGGCTCGCCGCCATCGACTACGGCGTGTTGGACCTGTCGGGGCCGTATCGGGCGACCTTCGACACGATGCTGCCCGATGCCGCCCAGGTCGCGGATCCGTTCCATGTCGTGAAGTTGGCGAACTCCCGTGTCGACGAGGTACGGCGCCGCGTCCAGAACGAGACGCTCGGCCACCGCGGCCGCAAAGACGATCCGCTGTATCGGGTCCGCCGGCTGTTGACCAAGGCCGACGAACGCCTCGACGACCGAGGCCGCTCGAAGCTCGTCGGGCTGTTGGACGCGGGCGACCCCCGCGGCGAGGTCCGCATGGCCTGGCACGCCAAAGAAGTCGTCCGGTCGATCTATGAGATCGACGACCACGAACTTGCCGTCGACTTCGTCGACCGCCTCGCCATCGATCTTCAAGACGAGTCCGTGCCACCGGAGATCAACCAGCTCGGCCGCACCGTCGCCCGCTGGGCGACCCAGATCACGAACTGGCACCGCTCCGGCCTGTCGAACGGGCCGACCGAAGCGATCAACAACCTGATCAAGCGCATCAAGCGGATCGGCTTCGGATTCCGGAAGTTCCGCAACTACCGGATCCGAGCCCTGCTCTACGCCGGCCGACCCAACTGGGACCTACTCGACACCCTCACCCCCGCCAGAATCCGATGAGCCACTTTCAGGTGGTCGAGCTCGACGGCGCCAAGATGACGTCCCGCGCCAGCGCGCACGCCGAACTCGCACGGGCCTTCGACTTCCCGGACTACTACGGGAAGAATTGGGACGCTTTCAACGATTGCTTTGGCGACTACGTCGAAGCGCACGATGGTGAACGCATCGCCGTTCTTTGGCACCGTGTCGCCGAGTGCGCCTCTGCGGCGCCGGTGACGGCGATCGAGGTTGGCTGGGCACTCGTGGAGTCATCGTTCGGTGCGAAGCCGACCCTCGCCCCGGGAACGCGATGGAGTCTGGATTTTGCCGTCTTCGCCGTCGGAGTAGGCGACGAGTTCGACCGGCCCTGACTTGGTGCCACGGCACGCCACGCCGCGCGTGTCAGCCATCAAGATACTCCGTCCGTCCGATCCAAGTTGCACGGGTGTAGCGCGACCACCGCCAACATTCTGATGACAACTCGCGGATACGCGCCAAAGAACGGCGAATCCCCAGGCCTGTGACCTGGGGAAACGTGGTGTCGGAGGGGGGACTTGAACCCCCACGCCCTTAACGGGCACTAGCCCCTCAAGCTAGCGCGTCTGCCAATTCCGCCACTCCGACGTGGCCGCAGGGTTCACCTGCGCAGCGGGCAATCCTACCCGTCCGGCGCGGTTCCCACCACGACGAAAAGGGGGACAGTCCCCCCGGCCCCGCCTCGACGCTGAGACGGGTCCGGGTGAACCGGAGGGGGAAGTCACTCTCCCCGAGGGGAGATCCACAACGCCGAGGCATCGAAGGTGCCATCGGCGCGAACTGTCAGACCGTTCACATCGGCACCGACGCCGACGAGGGTCACGAAATCGGCGAGCGGAAGTACCTGACCGGTGGCCAGCACGGCCTCCTCGGCCGACGCATAGGCCTCCTCGGCCTCTTCCAGCGAATCAGCGTCGCGGGCGGACTCGAGCGCATCGTCGACTGCGCGGCTCGACACCCCGACGAGGTTGTCCAGCCCCCCGGTCTCGTAGCGGCCGAGATAGGACTCGGGCGTTGTGCCGACACTCACCCAGCCACGCCGGAACACCTGCAGGTCTCCGCCCACGAGGCGATCGACGAAGGCGTTCACGCTCCAGCTCCGCAACTTGACCGGGATCCCCGCGTCGATGAGTTGATCGGCCACGAGGCGGGCGATGGTCGCCTCATCCGCGAACTCGTCGTCGTCGATGTAGTCGATCGTGACCTGCGGGACGTCACCGTCGAAGCCCTCGAGCAGCGCGGCAGCCGCTTCGGGGTCTCCCCCACACTTGTCACCACACGCCTCCCAGCCCGGGACCAGGCCCTCTGCGGGCAACGCTGTCGGCCCGTAGACCTCCTCGACGATGGCTTCGGTGTCGACAGCTGCGATCACCGCAGCCCGCAGATCGGCGTCCTCTAGCGCGCCGGCTGCGGCATTCAGCCCGAGATAGACATGCGCATCGAAGGGAGTCGCAACCACATCGAGGAAGGTGTCGGACAGGTCGTCCAGGTCGTGGCTGGCCGGATGCGAAACCAGGACCAGATCGAAGTCGCCGTCCCCTTCGGCCACCGCTGCGACGATCTCCTCGCTGTCGACCGCCACGATCTCCACGGAGTCCACCCAGACGTCCTCTGCGTCGGCGGGGAGCAGGGTCAGCACACCGTCGTCGAACTCGTCCAGGACGAAGGGACCGCTACCGACGATTGCGAACAGGCCACCGTCGCCCTGGGGGCCACCGTCGGGGACCACCCCGTACACCGGGCTCGACAAGATGGCCGGGAGCGCGAAGAGCGGCCGGTCGAGGCCGATCGTCAACGTGTCGTCGTCCTCTGCCACAAGGCCTTCGATCTCGTCGGCGTCGTCGTCAGCGAAGGCAGCGAAGCCGGTGACGAACTCGAGGCGGGTGGCAGCCAGACTCGCCGGGTCGGCCTGAACGAGCCGCTCCAGGCTCGACTTGACCGCACCGGCGGTCACCGGCGTCCCGTCCGAGAAGACCGCGTCAGGGTCGAGAGTGAACGTCCACGCGTCGTGGTCCTCGGACAGGGTCCAGTCCGTTGCGAGAGCCCCGACGAGCTCGTCGGCCGTGGCGTCCCAGGACGTCAGGCCGTCGAAGAGGAGATCCGCGACCACGAGCTCACCGTGGGAGCCCAGCGAGGTCGCTGCGGGGTCGAGAGGGCCGATGTCGGTCACCGCGATCCGCAGAGTTCCGCCGGCAGCGGGCCCGTCCGAGGGGGGATCGGACGGACCCGTATCGGTGCCGGGGGTGGTGGTGGGCGTCGCGACGTCACCGTCATCGCTCGACGTTGGATCGGCCCCGGCGTCGACGCCGCTGTCGTCCTCCGGGAGGGTGTCAGCGGCAGAAGTCGTGTCCCCGCCGGACGAACAGGCGGCCGCCAGCAGAGCCAGGATGGCGATGAGAACTGTCAGAAGTCTTGGGATCCGCACATCCCTTGGATCGGCCGATCCGGGACGATCTTGAGACGGGACAGCCGGATTGGTGCATGCTTCCGGCGTCAGCGACGCTTACGGAGACCGCTTCAGACGTCGAGCATCAACGCAAGCGCCAGGGTGACGAAAGCGAACACCAGCGACAGGGCGATCGTGATGCGGTCCAGGTTCTTCTCGACCACGGTCGAGCCGGCCGCAGTTGCACCGAGGCCGCCACCGAACATGTCAGACAATCCGCCGCCGCGACCGGAGTGCAGAAGCACCATCCCGATGAGCGTCAGCGACGAGATGACATGGATGACGATGGTGAATACGACCACGGTGACTCCAATTCCTCAGTAACGGCTGGCCAGGCTAGCGGCGCCCACAGCGGACGCGGCGGCACCCGCCCCCACGGTCAGGCCTGGAGACGGAAACGTACGACTCTCGAGAAGTCCTCGGCGGTGAGACTCGCGCCACCCACCAGGGCCCCGTCGATATCGGGTTGCTCCATGAGGTCGACGACATTCGACGGCTTCACCGAACCGCCGTACTGGATGCGGACCGCTCCGGCGGCGTCAGCACCATGGGTGTCGGCGATGGTCGCACGGATGAGTGCACACACGCCCTGCGCGTCCTCGGGAGTGGCGGTCCGCCCCGTCCCGATCGCCCAGATCGGCTCGTAGGCCACCACCAGCCCGGCGACCTGTTCTGGCGTGACGCCTTCCAGGCCGGCGGTCACCTGGCCGACGACCTTCGACTCGGTCATCGCCGCCTCGCGTTCGTCGAGGGTCTCTCCGACCGCGACGATCGGTGTCATGCCGTTGGCGAGGACGGCCTTCGCCTTCTTGTTGACGCCCTCGTCGGTCTCGCCGAACAGTTCGCGGCGCTCGGAGTGCCCGACGATCACGTAGGCGACGTCCAGCTTGGCCAACATGATGGGCGCGACCTCGCCGGTATAGGCCCCGGAGGCCTCCCAGTGGCAGTTCTGGGCCCCCAGCGCGATGGGGATCCGATCCGCGTCCAGCACCGTCTGGATCGAACGGATGTCGGTGAACGGCGGGTGGATGGAGACGTCGACCGCCTCGTAGTCCTCGGCCTCGAGTTCGTAGTTGAGCTTCTGGACGAGTTGGATCGCCTCGAAGTGGTTGAGGTTCATCTTCCAGTTGCCGCTGATCAGCGGCTTGCGTACGTCACCCATCGAATTCCCCTCTCAAGGCGGCGAGACCCGGCAGGTCGCCGCTCTCGAGCAGTTCCAGTGACGCCCCGCCGCCGGTTGACACGTGGTCGATGTCGCCGGCGAAGCCGAACTGCGCGGCAGCCGCCGCACTGTCGCCTCCGCCCACGACGGTGAACGCCCGGGTGTGGGCGACCGCCTCGGCGAGCGTACGTGTGCCGGCTGCGAACCGCTCGTCCTCGAACATCCCCATCGGCCCGTTCCAGAAGACGGTGCGGGCGTCCGCGACCACATCGGAGAACGCCGCGGCCGAGCCGGGACCGATGTCCAGCCCTTTCCAGCCGGCCGGGAGGTCCACGCCCGCCTGGCGGATCTCTCCGCCGGGACCCATGGCGGTGACGTCCGTCGGCAGGTGGATGGTCGCACCCGAGTCCAGCAGCCGCCCGCAGGTCTCGATCTGGTCGGACTCGAGCAGCGAGTCACCTACGGAGTGGCCCTGGGCGGCGAGGAACGTGAAGCACATGCCCCCGCCCACCACCAGGGCGTCGACGACGTCCAGCAGGGCCTCGATCACGCCGAGCTTGTCGGAGACCTTCGCCCCACCCAGAACAGCGACGAAGGGCCGCTTCGGGTTGGTCCGCAGGCCACCGAGGACCTCGACTTCACGGGCGAGCAGCCGACCCGCTGCCGACGGCAGGAACTGCGGCGGACCGACGATGGACGCGTGCGCCCGGTGCGAAGCGCCGAACGCGTCGTTGACGTACAGGTCCTGCCCGGCGATCAGTGTCTGGACGAACGCAGGGTCGTCGGCGGTCTCGCCCGGGTCGAACCGCAGGTTCTCGAGAACCTCGACGCCCGGCACCAACTCGGCGAGGCGCGCCCGCACCGGGTCCAGCGAGAACGCCGGGTCCGGCTTCCCCTTGGGGCGTCCGAGATGGCTGCACGCCGTGACAGTGGCCCCGCGCCCGGTCAACCACTGCAGCGTGGGCACTGCGGCGCGAATTCGCAGGTCGTCGGTGATGACGCCGTCTCGCAGCGGCACGTTGAAGTCGGCACGGACGAGGACCCGCCGACCGTCGACGTCACCGAGGTCCTCGAGGGCCGGGACGGAGCCGGGCATCTAGAGCTTGGACCCGATCAGCATCGTCAGATCGACCATGCGGTTCGAGTAGCCCCACTCGTTGTCGTACCACCCGGTGATCTTCACCAGGTTGCCCGACACCATCGTGAGACCCGAGTCGAAGGTGCACGAGGCCGGCGAACCGACGATGTCGGTCGAGACCAGTGGGGCCTCGGAGTAGTCCAGGACCTTCGCCAGCTTGCCGCTGCGCGCAGCCTTCTTGAATGCCGCGTTGACGTCCTCGGCGGTCGTGGCCTTGGAGACGACCGCCGTGAAGTCGGTCATGGATCCGTCGGGTACGGGCACCCGCACCGCGAAGCCGTCGAGCTTGCCCTTCATCGACTCGAGCACCAGACCGGTCGCACGCGCAGCACCGGTGGAGGTCGGCACGATGTTGACCGCGGCGGCCCGGGCCCGCCGCAGATCCTTGTGAGGGCCGTCGACGAGCGCCTGGTCACCGGTGTAGGCGTGGCTCGTCGTCATGAAGCCCTGCTTGAGACCGAAGGCGTCATCGAGGACCTTGCCCATCGGCACGAAGCAGTTGGTGGTGCACGAGGCGTTGGAGACGACGTGATGCTTCGTCTTGCGGTAGTCGCCGTCGTTGACACCGACGACGAAGGTCGTGTCGGCGTCGCCGGACGGAGCGGAGATGATGACCTTCTTGGCACCGGCGGTCAGGTGCGCGGCGGCAGCTTCCCGCTTGGTGAAGAAGCCCGTCGACTCGAGGACGATGTCGACCCCGAGCTCGCCCCAGGGAAGATCGGCGGGGTTACGTTCGGCGAGGACCTTGATCTCGTCGTCGCCAACGCGGATGCCGCTGCGGCTCCTCTTGACGGTCCAGGGCAGTCGGCCGTGCACCGAGTCGTGCTGGAGCAGATGGGCCATCGTGTCGCGGTCGCCGAGGTCGTTGACGGCGACGAAGTCGATGTCGGCCCCCGACTGCTTGGCGGCGCGGAAGATGTTCCGGCCGATGCGGCCGAAGCCGTTGATTCCTACACGCACTGTCATGAGGGGTCTCCCCTTGGTATCGAGTTCGGTCCTATCGCATCACGCCGGCCGCCATCGCGCCAACGGGCCGATGCGCGCGGGCTCAGTGGTCGAGGTCCCGGTGGGCGATCTGTGGATCATGGCCCAGGTTGCGCAGCATCTGGGCGACCTCCTCCGCGATGCACACGGAACGGTGACGCCCGCCTGTGCAACCGAAGGCGACGGTGAGGTAGCTCTTGCCCTCCGCCTCGTAGGCCGGAACGAGCAGTTCGAGCATCGAACCGAGACGGTCGAGGAAGTCTCGCGTCACGTCCCGGCCCAGCACGTACTCACGGACCGGCGCATCCTGTCCGGTGAGATCCCGCAGGCCGTCGACCCAGTACGGGTTCGGCAGGAAACGACAGTCCAACACGACGTCCACGTCCAGGGGGATGCCCTGTTTGTAACCGAAGCTCGACACGCGGATCTGCATCGACTGACGCGGCGAGTTCTCCCCGAAGGTCTCGACCATCCGGGCCCGTAGTTCATGGACGTTCAGGTCCGAGGTGTCGACGATCACGTCCGCCTCGGCACGCACGGATTCGAGCGCGACCCGTTCGGCGTCGATGGCCTCCTGCAGGGACACCCCTGCATCGAAGGGGTGGCGCCGCCGGGTGGACTCGTAGCGCATGACGAGGACACGGCTACGCGCCTCGAGGAACACCACCCGCACCCTCACCTCGGGGTCCTCGCGGAGGTGGTTCAGCGCCGGGAGGACCTCGTCGCGATAGCGCTCGGTGCCAACGACGAGCACGACGTGGTCAGCGCTCGACCCGGGGGCGGCCGCCAGCTCGACGACCTTCGGGATCAGCGACGGCGGCAGGTTGTCGATGACGAACCAACCGAGATCTTCGAGCGCGTCAGCGGCGTGGGAGCGGCCCGCGCCGCTCTGACCCGCGATGACGATGAGTTCCTGCACCACCGCCGAGGCTACCCCGTCGACGTGACCAGACCAGGAAGGTTCAGCCGGGCCGGTTCGACAGGACGACGTCGAACTCCAAGACGTCGGATCCGGTGGCGACGGGCCGCTGGTCGCTCTGGGCGTGGCCCTGCTCGAACGAACGCGAGCTCATCCACGCGTCGAACGCCTCGGCCGACTCCCAGTGGGTGACGACGAACCACCGGGTCTCGGCTTCACCGGTCGGCCGCAGGAGCTCGAAGCCCTCGAACCCCGGCTGATCGTCGACGGCACCGAGCCGCTTCGCGAAGCGCTCCTCGAGCATCTCCCCCGCGCCTTCAGGCACGGAGATCGCATTGATCCGCACGACACTCACAGATGTTCCTCCCGGGTTCCGGTCTCTTCGTCGTGATCGTCGCGGCTCGCGACGATCACCGCCAGCCGGGGATACGCCCGCAGGTGCTCGCGCACCTCCGGCGCCCTCTCTATCCAGGACTCCGGCGGCGCCGGTTCCAACAGTCGTTCGATCCGGAGCCCCGCGTCGACCAGCGCGTTCAGGTAGCGCCCGAGCGGGCGGTGCACGAACGGGATCTCCACGTCGACGTCGACGGTCTCGACGGTGTGGGACTCGACCAGATACGGCCCGAGACGCCAGTACCGCTCCACTGGCTCCACGGTGTGGTCCTCCACCCAGTCCGATCCCGGAACCTGGATGACGGGATGGTTGAGCATCAACACGAACCGCCCACCGGGCGCAAGCACCCGGGCGATCTCGGCCACGGCCGCGTCCATCGCGGTGATGTGTTCGAAGACCAGACACGCGAGCGCGCCATCGAAGCCGGCGTCGTCGACGGGCAGGTCGTCCGCATGCCCTTCGAGGTAGCTCGGCCCGCCACCGCGCGCGATGGCCACCGAGAGCTGGGCAGCGGTCGGATCGACCCCGACGACGTCCACCCCTTCGGCGGCCAGCACCCGGGCGAGCTGACCCTCACCGGTTCCCACATCCACAACGCGTTCACAGCCACCGAGGAGATCGACGACGAGTGGCACGATCTGATCGCGGTACTCGGGGTCGGCACCCTCGGTGAATCCGTCCTGCCACCAGCCCGCGTGGCGCTCCCACAGGTCGATGTCCACCTGCCCGTCCACGTCATCCACCGGGCGTGTGCACCTTCTCGTAGACAGCGGTGGCGACCGGGTCGGGTAGCCAGGAGAGAGCCCGGAGGTCCTCGAGGGAGGCCCTACGGACCGCCTTCACCCCGCCCATCTCCGCGACGAGCCGGCGCCGACGGACAGGGCCCAGCCCCGGGACGTCGTCGAGGACCGACCGGGTCATGCGTTTGCCCCGGAGCTGGCGGTGGTAGGTGATGGCGAAACGGTGACTCTCGTCACGGATCCGCTGGAGGAGGTACAGCGCTTCGGACTGGCGGGGAAGTCGGATGGGTTCGGGCCGGCCGGGGACGAAGACCTCTTCGAACTGCTTCGCGAGCGACGCCACCGGTATCTCATCGGCGAGCCCCAGGTCCTCGAGGACCTTCACCGCGACGCCGAGTTGCCCCTTGCCGCCGTCGACGAGCAGGAGCTGCGGCGGGTAGGCGAAGCGGCCCCTGTCGGCGACGGGTCGGTCCCGGTCCGCCACGTAGTTCGTGAAGCGACGGGTGAGGACCTCCTCCATCGCCGCGAAATCGTCGTTGCCGTCCACCGAGCGGATCTTGAACCGGCGGTAGTCGGACTTGCGGGGCAGGGCGTCCTCCATCACGACCATCGAACCGACGTAGTCGGACCCCTGGATGTGGCTCATGTCGTAGCACTCGATCCTCAGAGGCGCGTCCGGCAGGCCGAGGTGTTCCTGGAGCTCGTTCAGTGCCCGCGCCCGACTGTTGTGGTCCGCCGCCCGCTTCATCCGGTGACGCCGGAACGAATCGGCGGCGTTCTCGGTGACCGTCTCGGCCAGCGAACGCTTCCGGCCCCGCTGGGGAACCGCGATCTCGACCTTCGAGCCGCGGAGATGCTCGAGCCACTCCTCGTACAGCTCGTCGTTCTCGGGAAGCTCGGGGACGTACACCTTCTTGGGATGCCCGAGCGGGTTGTCGGCGAAGTAGATGCGCTCCATGACCCTCGCCACGAGCTCGGCCCCGTCGAGTGGCTCGGCCTTGTCGACGATGAAGCCCCGATGCCCCATGACCCTCCCCTTGCGGACGAAGAAGACGTGGGCGGCCGCCTCGAGCTCGTCGTCGGCCACGCCGATCACGTCGAAATCCTCCGAGCGTGAACCGACCATCTCCTGGCGTTCGATGGCCTTGCGGACGCTCGCGAGGCGGTCACGGTGCCGGGCGGCCAGCTCGAACTCGAGTGCGTCGGAGGCCTCGGTCATCGCGGCCTCGAGCCGGGCGACCACCTCGTCGGTGTCGCCTTCGAGGAAACTGACCAGCTCCGCCACCATCTCGTCGTAGGTCGCCGCGTCCACCTCGCCGACACAGGGACCCGCGCACTTCTCGATGTGGAACAGGAGGCAGGGGCGCCCCAGCCGGGCGTGACGCGCCAGCTTGTTGTCGCTACACGTGCGGATGGGGAAGGTCCGCAACAACAGGTCCAGGGTCTCGCGGATGGCGTATGCATGGCCGAAGGGACCGAAGTAGCGGTTCCCCTTCTTGTGGGCACCACGGATCACCATCGCCCTCGGCCACTCGTCCACGAGCGTCACGGCCAGGAACGGATAGCTCTTGTCGTCTCGGTAGCGGACGTTGAAACGTGGCTGGTGCCGCTGGATCAGCTCGTACTCGAGCATCAGGGCTTCGACCTCACCGCCCACCTGGACCCATTCGACCCGGTCCGCGGCGGCCACCATCTGGGCGGTGCGGGTCGCGAGTGAACGGGGATCCACGAAGTAGTTCGACAGTCGGCTCCGGAGCGACTTCGCCTTGCCGACGTAGATGACCCTCCCGTCCGCGTCGTAGAACTGGTACGAGCCCGGGGCATCGGGAATGGAACCCGCTGGAGGACGCTGAACCACGGGGCCATCGTAGGGGTGCGCCTGCAACGGCGAAGTGGCGTACACTGAGCGGACGCTGGCCGGGTACTCCAGCGGCATATCGAAGACCGAGGCCGACATCCCCGTGGGCGAGGCGACCCGGCTGTCCCCACCGGCCACCATCGGGCTTCCTGGCTCCATTCGGAGGACCTGAAACCGATGCTGAGAATCCAGTCGCCGCTCCCCGAGCGGTACGCCACCGCGACCCCCGACCAACTCACCGACTGGATCGGTGCCGCCAAGGAGAACCTGGGCGAACGCCTGTTCATCCTCGGCCACCACTACCAGCGCGACGAGGTCATGCGCTGGGCCGATGCGCGGGGCGACTCCTTCAAGTTGTCCAAGCTCGCCCAGGCCAGACCCGAGGCCGAGTACGTCGTGTTCTGCGGAGTCCATTTCATGGCGGAGTCCGCCGACATCCTCACCGGCGATCATCAGGCCGTACTCCTGCCGGACCTGAACGCGGGCTGCTCCATGGCCGACATGGCCGACATCGACGAGGTCGAGGAGGCCTGGGATGCCCTCGCCCACGTCGTCGACATCGAACGCGTGGTACCCATCACCTACATGAACTCGTCGGCCGACCTCAAGGCCTTCGTCGGCGAGAAGGGCGGTGCGGTGTGCACCTCGTCCAACGCACGTGCCGTCGTGACGTGGGCGCTGGAGCGCTACGACCAACTGCTCTTCTTTCCGGACCAGCACCTGGGGCGCAACACCGCCTATGAGCTCGGCTACGCGGCCGGTGACATGGCGGTGTGGAACCCGCGCCTCGAACTCGGCGGCCTCACCGAGCGGGTGTGCAAGGAATCGACCTTCCTCTTGTGGAAGGGCCACTGCTCGGTCCACCAGCGGTTCTCCACCGATCACGTAGCCCAGTTCCGGGCGGATCACCCCGACGGGATCGTCGTCGTCCACCCCGAGTGCTCCCACGAGGTCGTCGAGGTGGCCGACGAGGTGGGCTCCACCGAGCGCATCATCGCCGTGGTGGACGAAGCCCCGGCGGGCTCGGTCATCGGTGTCGGCACCGAGATCCATCTCGTCAACCGGCTCGACGCCGAGACCCCGGACAAGACCGTCGTGTCACTCGATCCACTGATCTGTCCGTGCTCGACGATGTTCCGCATCGACGCGGCACACCTCGCGTGGACCCTCGAGAGCCTCGTGAAGGGGAAGGTCCGTAACCGGATCACGGTCCCCGACGAGACCGCCCGCAAGGCGCTGCTCGCCCTGGAGCGCATGCTCGAGATCACCTGAGAGGCGACGGTCCGGCAGACCGCGCTGACGTGTCACGCATCTTTCGTCTTCTGGGCCGGATTCCCGAGGCCGTCTGGGCCATCGCCCTCTTCGTGATCACCATCGTCATCGCCATGGCGTGGCGATGGGGCGTCGGACCGGCGACGACCCCCATCGACGCGGTCGAACCCACCGACGCGATCGTGCTCTTCGTGGGAGGCCGCGGGGAGCGCCTGACCACCGCACGCGAGCTACTCGAACGTGGCGTCGCCGACGTGCTCGTGATACCGAACGGGTACGGGCCCGCCTGGCCCGAGGCCGACGAGATCTGCCGGGCGGCCACGGACCTGGAGATCATCTGCCCGGTTCCCGAGCCCAACACGACCCGGGGCGAGGCTCGCGTCATCGCGGCGCTCGCCGCCGAGCGGGGCTGGGACCGTCTCGTGATGGTCACGTCCACCTATCACGTGGCACGCGCCCGGCTGATGCTCGAGCGGTGCTTCGACGGTGAGGTCGTCGCCGTCGAAGCCGACCCGGACCTGTCGTTACGAGACTGGCTGGGCCGGGTCAACCACGAGTGGTTCGGTCATCTCCACGCCCGGACGATCAGCCGGGGCTGCTGAGACCATCCCCCGACACAGAGCGAGACGCCCTCAACCGAACCTCTGCTCGAACTCGGTGGGTGTCATGGGCCGGGCGAGGTGGAACCCCTGACCCTCGTGACATCCCCGCGCGATGAGCGCCGCAGCCTGAGCCTCGGTCTCGACCCCTTCGGCGATGACCACCATGCCCAGTGACCGTCCCATGGCGAGGATCGCCTCGACGATCGCAACGTCGTCCCCGTCGTCGGGCAGCCCGTCGACGAAGGACCGGTCGATCTTCAGCTTCTGGATGGGTAGGCGCTTCAGGTAGCTCAGCGAGGAGTAACCGGTCCCGAAGTCGTCGATCGCGATCTCAATTCCGAGACCGACCAGGTCGGTCAGGAGTTCCACGCTGTCGTCGGGTCGTTCCATCATGAATCCCTCGGTGACCTCGAGAGCGAGGAGGTTCGGACTGAGGCCCGTCGACTCGAGTGCGAGGTCCACCACCGAACGGAGGTCCCCGTGGCGCAGTTGCTGACTCGCCAGGTTCACGGCCATCCGACCGAACTCGACTCCCCGGTCCGCCCAGTCGGCACCCTGCCGGCACGCCTCGCACAGGATCCAGGTTCCGAGGTCACGGATGAGGCCGCTCTGCTCGGCGACCCGTATGAAGCGACCGGGCAGGAGGGTCCCGTGGACGGGATGATCCCACCGCACCAGTGACTCGACACCGACGATCCGGCCCGAGGCGAGTGAGAACTGGGGCTGATAGACGAGTCGGAACTCTCCCCTCTCCAGGGCCTGGCGGAGTTCACCCGCCATTCGGACGTACTCACCCGCGGCATCGGTCATCCCCGGGCTGTAGAACTCGTAGGTGTCGCGCCCGGCGTCCTTCGCCCGGTGCATCGCCGCATCCGCGTTGCGCAGGAGCACTGCCGTTTCCGTCCCGTTGTCGGGATAAAGGCTCACCCCCACGCTCACCGTGGCCCGGATCTCCCCGCCCCGGACCCCGAAGGGCTCGCGTAGCGAACTCATGAGCTTCTCCACGACGACCGTCGCCTCCGCGACTCCTCCCGCACCCTCGACGAGGACGAGGAACTCGTCGCCACCCATCCGTGCGACTGTGTCCTCGTCACGCACCACCCGGGCGAGACGGTCGGCGACACTTCTGAGCAGTTCGTCGCCGACCGAGTGGCTGAAGCCGTCGTTCACGGACTTGAAGTGGTCGATGTCGACGAAGAGCAGGGCCAACCCCGATCGGTTCCGTTGCGCGCGGCCGATGCTCTGGTCCAGGCGGCTCGCGACGAGACGGCGGTTCGGGAGGCCTGTCAGCGGGTCGTGGTTGGCAAGGTGGTCGAGTCGCTCCTCGGACCGCTTCATCGAGGTGATGTCCGCCGCGACCGCGACGTAGCCCACAGCTTCACCATCTGTTCCGGGAACGACGCTGATGGTCAACAACGCCGGATAGATCTCGCTGCTCTTGCGTCGGTTCCAGATCTCGCCGCGCCACTGGCCGACCTCACGCAGGGTGGCCCACATGGCGCAGTAGAAGCCGTCGTCGTGACGGCCGGACTGGAGCAGTCTCGGAGTGGCACCGATCGCCTCCTCTCGCGAATAGCCGGTGACCCGCGTGAAGGCCTCGTTGACGTCGAGGAGCACACCGTCGACATCGGTGATCATGACGACCTCAGCGGTGCTACGGAACACCTCCGCCGCCTGCCGGACCTTCTTCTCGGCGGCGCGTCGCTCCGTGACGTCCTCGACCGATGCGATGACCTGCCGGGCCTCCCGGCCGTCGCCCCTGACGGCCGCGACCGTCACCGAGCACCACCGAATCTCACCGCCCGGCCTGACGAAGCGCTTGTCCACCACGTAGCTGTCCGCCCGACCTTCGATCAGGTTCACGTAGTCCGGCGAGTACAGGACGACGTCTTCGTCGTGAATGAAGTCGTTCACCGATCGATCGATGATCTCTGCCGGATCACGACCGATGAGGTGGCAGAACGCCGGGTTCGCCTCGACGATGGTTCCGTCGGTCTCGAACAGCGCCGTTCCCAGAGGAGCATGGTCGAAGACAGTGCGGAGGCGGACCTCGGCCTGATGCCTCATCTGCTCCGCCTCGACCTGCGCCGTGACGTCGAGGATGACGGCCCCGATGCCGTCGACAGCGCCCTCTGCGTTACGGAGCGGGAAGAAGCGTCCCTCGATCCACGGTGCCACGGCACCGTCGACCCGGAGTCCCAGATTGGCCAGCGTCGAGCCCGTCTCGTAGCGCATCCTCGGCAGGTCCACCACCTCCCCCCGTAGCGCCCGCTCCGGAGTGTCCTGAACGCCCGCCGCGGCGAGCTGGGGGGCGTCGAGGACGCTGTACGCGCTCAACGCGTCCATTCGATCGGTGTCCATCCCGAAGAGTCGTCCGAAGGAGCGGTTGCCTTCGACCATGTGACCGTCGCGGTCGTAGACCTGCAAGGAGATGGGCGCCTGCTGGACGAGGTCGGCCAGGCGTCGGGTACTCCGGGACGCCTCCGCCTCGGCCGTGCGCAGTTCGGTGACGTCGATCGCCGTGCCTGACTGCCGCACGGTACTCCCGTCCGCGCCGTAGGTCGTGACCCCCCGACATCGCAGCACCCGCTCTTCGCCGTCGTCCTCACGGATGATCCGGTACTCGACCTCGTACTCGCCGTCCACGAGCGACTGCGCGACGGCGGCTTCGGCCTTCTGCCTGTCGTTGGGATGGACCCGATCGGCGTAGGTCTGCGCCGTCAACGGTCCCTTCGCCCGGTCCCGCCCGAAGATCTCGAACATGGTGTCACTCCACACCACCGCGTCGGAGGCCGGCGCCCATTCCCAACTCCCGACCCGGGCGACGTGTTGCACCTCCTCGAACCGGCGGTTGACCTCACGCAGGTGAAGCTCGGTCTGTACGCGATCCGTGACGTCGAGCACCACGCCGCGAACCTGTCGGCGCCCGTCGACAGCCTCCTCCCACGAGGATCGTGCCTCGATCCAACGGATCGTGCCATCGGGCCTGACGATGCGAAACTGGCTGTCATCGTCGCCATCCGCCAACGCCAGGTTGCGGACCCGAAGGCGCCATCGGGCAACGTCGTCGGGGTGAATCCTCGCCTCGACCGCGGCTTCGCATGCGCCGAACGACTCGGGGTCGGTGCCCATGATGCGGTGTAGGGCCTCGTTCCAGTGGATCACGTCGTGGACGACGTCGAAGAAATAGAAGCCGACGCCTGCAGCGTCGAGCGTCTTCGCAGCCTGCCGCGCGGCGGGGAGCGGGTCGGCTTCCCCCGCCTCCTCGGCCACGATTACCTCCTGACAGAACCCCACGATCCGCGCAAGGGAACGTGTCTACAGAGTACCCGCCGCTTCCAGTATCGGCCGCAGGAACTGCCCCGTGTAGGAATCGTCGTTCTTCGCCACCAGCTCGGGGGGGCCCTCCGCGAGCACCGTTCCCCCGCCGTCGCCGCCTTCGGGGCCCAGGTCGATCACCCAGTCCGCCGTCTTGATGACGTCCAGGTTGTGCTCGATGACGAGCACCGTGTTCCCTGCGTCCGTCAGGCGGCCGAGGACGGTCAACAGCTTGCGGATGTCCTCGAAATGCAGGCCCGTCGTCGGCTCGTCGAGGATGTAGATGGTGTGGCCGGTGGACCGCTTGGCGAGCTCCGAGGCCAGTTTCACCCGCTGCGCCTCACCGCCCGACAGGGTGGGCGCGGGTTGGCCGAGGCGGACGTAGCCGAGCCCGACGTCCACGAGGGTCTGCATGTGCCGTGCGATGGGCGGCTGGTTCGAGAAGAACTCGAGTGCCTCCTCGCACGACAGGTCCAGGACCTCGGCGATGTTGCGGCCCTTGAACTCGATGTCGAGGGTGTCGCGGTTGTAGCGCGCCCCCTTGCAGACCTCGCAGGGGACATAGACGTCGGGCAGGAAGTGCATCTCGATCTTGATGGTCCCGTCACCGGCGCACGCCTCGCAGCGACCGCCCTTGACGTTGAAGGAGAAGCGGCCCGGCATGTAGCCCCGCACACGGGACTCGTGGGTCTTCGCGAACAGCTTGCGGATGTGGTCGAAGACGCCCGTGTAGGTGGCCGGGTTGGACCGGGGGGTGCGACCGATCGGCTGCTGGTCGATGTTGATCACCTTGTCGAGGGCGTCGAGTCCTTCGACCGTCTTGTGGCGACCTGGGGCGACCTTCGACCGGTACACCGTCTGCATCAGCGACTTGTACAGGATCTCATTGACAAGGGTGCTCTTGCCCGACCCCGACACACCGGTCACCGTGACGAAGCACCCGAGTGGGAACTCCACGTCGATGTCGCGGAGGTTGTTCTCCTTCGCACCCCTCACCACGAGCCAGTCCCCGCCGGGCTTGCGGCGCATCGCGGGCACCGGGATGGACTTCCTGCCCGACAGGTACTTGCCGGTGAGCGACGAGCGGCTCTTCAACAACTTGGCGACCGTGCCCGAGTGGACGACCTCGCCGCCGTGCTCGCCGGCGCCGGGACCGATGTCCACGACGTGGTCACACGCCCGGATGGTGTCCTCGTCGTGTTCGACGACGATCACCGTGTTCCCGAGGTCCCGGAGCCGCAGCAGGGTCTCGATCAGACGGGCGTTGTCACGCTGGTGGAGCCCGATCGACGGTTCGTCCAGGACGTAGAGGACCCCGACCAGACCCGAGCCGATCTGCGACGCCAGGCGGATGCGCTGGGCCTCGCCACCCGACAGTGTCCCGGCCGAACGACCGAGGGTGAGGTAGTCCAGACCGACGTCGAGGAGGAACCCGAGGCGGCTGTTGATCTCCTTGAGGACCTCGGCCGCGATCATCGCGTCGCGGTCCGAGAGCTCCAGCCCCGCGAGGACAGCTGCCGCATCGCGGATCGACAGGGAACAGATCTCGCTGAGGTTGTGGTCGTCGACCGTGACCGCCAGCGACAGCGGGCGCAGACGGGCGCCGTCGCAATCGGGACAGTTCACCTCCCGCATGTACCCCTCGACCTGCTCGCGCACGGAGTCCGAGTCCGCGTCGGCGTGGCGACGCTGGAGATAGGGCACGACGCCGTCGAAGCGGGCGTTGTAGGTCCGGGTCCGGCCGTAGCGGTTCTTGTACCGGACGGTCACCTTCTCGGCGACGCCGCCGTGCAACATGATGTGGCGCTCGTTGGCCGTCAGGTCATCCCAGGCGACGGTGCGGTCGATACCGGCATCGTCAGCCACCGCCTCGACGAGGCGGCTGAAGTACCGGCTGCGGCCGCCGGCCCACGGCGCGATGGCGCCGTCGTCGAGCGACAGATCACCGTTGGGGACGATCAGCTCAGGGTCCACCTCGAAGACCGTGCCGAGGCCGTCACAGTGCGGACATGCGCCGTAGGGCGAGTTGAACGAGAAGTTCCTGGGCGCGAGCTCCTCGAAACTCTTCCCGTCACTGGGGCGGGCGAGGTGCTGGGAGAACGTGACCGTCTCGGCCTCGGTCTCGTCGTCATCGGCACGCGGGACTATCTCGATCTGCGCGACGCCGTCGGCCAGTCCGAGGGCGGTCTCGATCGAGTCCGTGAGGCGTCGTTCGATGCCGTCACGCAGCACGAGCCGGTCCACCACCACGGCGATGTCGTGCATCTCGTAGCGGGCGAGCTCGATGCGGGCCCGCCCCTCGTCGTCGGTCCCGGTGATCTCGGACAGCTCGTGGGTCTCGCCGTCGATCATCACCCGCGCGAACCCCTCGGCGGCGAGATCCGCCAGGAGACGCTCGTAGGTGCCCTTGCGGCCCCGCACCACCGGCGCGAGCACCTGGAACCGGGTCCCCTCAGGCAACTCGAGGATGCGATCCACGATCTGCTGGGGCGTCTGGCGGACGAGCTGCTCGCCTGTCTCCGGGTCGTGGGGAATGCCGATTCGGGCGTACAGGAGCCGCAGGTAGTCGTAGACCTCGGTGATGGTGCCCACCGTCGAGCGGGGATTGCGCGAGGCGCTCTTCTGGTCGATGGAGATCGCCGGCGACAGGCCCTCGATCAGGTCGACGTCGGGCTTGTCCATCTGGCCGAGGAACTGACGCGCGTACGCCGAGAGGGACTCGACATAGCGGCGCTGACCCTCCGCGTAGATGGTGTCGAACGCGAGCGACGACTTGCCGGATCCCGAGATCCCGGTGAAACCGATGAGCTTCTCGCGTGGCAGCTCGAGCGAGACGTCGCGCAGGTTGTGCTCGCGCGCACCCTGGATGACCAACCGGTCCGCCATCGCCTCAGCCCACCAGCTCCCGGAGCTCCCGCTTGAGCTCCTTGATCTCGTCACGCAACCGCGCGGCGTACTCGAACTTGAGATCCGCCGCGGCGTCGTTCATCTCGGTCGTCAAGGTGGAGATCAGCCTCTCGATCTGTTCGTGGGGGAGCTCTGACACGCTCTCGATGAGACGCTCACGCTCGCCGGGACGCATCCGGCGCTCACCGTCGCCGGGCACCGGCGCGGTGGCCGCGCCCGGCCGGATCATCGCGAGGATGTCGGTGACGGCCTTGCGGACCGTCTGGGGGTCGATCCCGTGTTCCTCGTTGTAGGCCTGCTGCAGACCGCGTCGGCGGTTGGTCTCGGAGATGGCCCTCTGCATCGAGTCCGTCATCTGGTCCGCGTACATCACCACCTGACCGTCGACGTTACGCGCAGCGCGTCCGATCATCTGGATCAGAGAGGTCTCCGACCGCAGGAAACCCTCCTTGTCGGCGTCGAGGATGGCGACGAGTGACACCTCGGGGAGGTCCAGACCCTCCCGTAGGAGGTTGATCCCGACCAGCACGTCGAACTCCCCGAGACGGAGATCACGGAGGATCTCTATCCGTTCGATGGTGTCGACCTCGCTGTGGAGGTAGCGGACCCGCAGGCCGAGCTCCAACAGGTAGTCGGTCAGGTCCTCGGACATCTTCTTCGTCAACGTGGTGACGAGGATCCGACCCCCCGCCTCGGTCCGCTCGTTGATCTCGCCCACCAGGTCGTCGATCTGGCCCTTCGTCGGCCGCACGATCACCTCGGGGTCGATCAGCCCGGTCGGGCGGACGATCTGTTCCACCACCTGATCGGACACGTCGATCTCGTAGGCGCCCGGCGTGGCCGACAGGAACACGGTCTGGCCGATGCGGGCCATGATCTCGTCGAAGGTCAGCGGTCGGTTGTCCGCCGCCGATGGGAGTCGGAACCCGTGGTCGATGAGGGTCTCCTTGCGGCTGCGATCGCCCTCGTACTGGCCGTGCATCTGGGGTACCGCGACGTGGGACTCGTCGATGACGGTCACGAAGTCCTCGGGGAAGTAGTCCAGCAGCGTGAACGGCGGCTCCCCCGGCGCACGACCGTCGATCGGCGCCGAGTAGTTCTCGATCCCGTTGCAGTAGCCGACCTCGGCCATCATCTCGAGGTCGTACTCGGTGCGCATCCGCAGGCGCTGGGCCTCGAGGAGCTTCCCCTCCTCCTCGAAGCGGGCGAGCTGGGTCTGCAACTCCTTCTCGATGCGACCCATGGCGGCCCTCATCCGCTCCTCGGACGCGACGTAGTGGGTGGCCGGGAAGACGACGAGTTCGTCCACCGTGCGCAGGCGCTCACCGGTGACCGGGTCGACGATCGAGATCTGTTCGACCTCGTCGCCGAAGAACTCGATGCGTGCGACCGTCTCCTCGTAGGCCGGGTGGACCTCGAGCGTGTCCCCACGGACACGGAACTTGCCGCGCACGAGATTGGCGTCGTTGCGCTCGTACTGGATGTCCACGAGCTGGCGGAGGATGTCCCGCTGGTCGTGCGACTCCCCCACCCGTACGACGCACAACTGCTCGCGGTACTCGTCGGGACCACCGAGGCCGTAGATGCACGAGACCGACGCGACGACGATCACGTCCCGGCGGGTCAGCAGCGCCGACGTGGACGCATGGCGGAGCCGGTCAATCTCGTCGTTGACCGACGAGTCCTTCTCGATGTAGGTGTCGCTCGAGGGCATGTACGCCTCGGGCTGGTAGTAGTCGTAGTAGGAGACGAAGTACTCCACCCGGTTGTCGGGGAAGAACTCCCGCAGCTCGTTCGCCAGCTGGGCGGCCAGCGACTTGTTCGGTGCGATCACGAGCGTCGGCCGCTGCACCTTCTCGATGGTCCACGCGATGGTGGCGCTCTTGCCCGACCCTGTGATCCCCAGCAGGGTCTGGAAGCGGTCGCCACGCTCGAGCCCCTTGCTCAGCGCCTCGATGGCGGCAGGCTGATCACCGGCGGGCTCGAACTCGGCGCGCATCACGAAAGCCGGCGACGACGGGGATGCCTCCCTGGCCGGGGAGGCTTTGGCCGGGGAAGTGCTCACCCGGCCGATCCTACCGACGTGGTGCGACAGCCTCGTCAGACATCGCGCAGATCCGGGGGAAGCGTGCCGGGCTCGGGCCGAGGAAGGCAGCCGATCCACTCCCAGCAACGGTCGACCTCGGCCGTCAGGTCGTCGGGGTCACCCGAGTTGTCGATGACGAAGTCGGCCGCTGCGAGGCGGTCGGCCCGCGATGCCTGCGCGGCGACGCGCGCCCGGGCGTCGGACTCGTCGAGACCGCGGCCCTCGACCAATCGCCGCACGGCCACCTCGGGATCGACATCGACGACGATCACGGCCACGTCGCGGTAGCCGCCCTCCACGAGCAGCGGTATGTCGAGCACGACCGTCTCGTCGGTCCCCGCCAGGGACCGACGGCGCCGCGTCATCTCGGCCACGACGGCCGGGTGGACCAGGGAGTTGAGAGCGGCCAGTTCGTCGGGGTCCGAGAAGACGACGGACGCGACGGCGGGCCGGTCCAGCGTTCCGTCCGGGCCGACGATGCTCGGCCCGAAGTGGGCGACCATCGCGTCGAAGACGGGTTCACCGGGCTCCTGGAGCTCGCGCACGATCGCATCGGCGTCGATGAGGACCGCCCCCCGCGCGACCAGCAGCGTGGCCACCGTGGACTTGCCTGCGCCGATTCCCCCGGTGAGTCCGACTTCCAGCATCCGCCCGAAACTACAGGCTCATATGGGCCGGATGACTCAACACGACACCCCGACCTGCCGATATCAGTCCCACGAAGGACGGGTCAGACGCCGCCGAGCCACTGGGAGGGGCTGAATGACGTATCGGCTTCTCATCGTGGACGACCACACACTGATGCGCGAGAGCGTCCACCGGGCGTTCGTCGAGGCCGGTGTCGATGTCGTGGGCACCGCAGCCACCGGGCGTGAGGCACTCGAACGCGCACGTGAGGTCGAGCCGGACGTCGTGCTCACCGACATCTCGATGCCCGACATGGACGGCCTCGAGGCCTGCAGTCGCATCCGCGACCTGCTCCCCGGCACCCGGGTCGTCATCCTGACCATGCACACCGAGCGCGAGATGCTGACCCGCGCGGTGCGCGCGGGAGCGTGTGGCTATCTCCTCAAGACCTGCTCGATGCGTGAGCTCGTGACGGCGACCCGACTCGCCGCCGAGGGCCAGACGGTCATCGACCCGCACATGAAGCCGCACCTCGCGCGTCCCGCCGGCGGCGGTTCCCGTTCCGAGACGACGCCGCGAACCTCCAACGGTGCCACCCACCACAGCGGCAACGGCCGCACGCGCACCGAGTCCCTCGTGACACCACGTGAGGAGGAGGTCCTCCAGTTGATCACCGACGGGCTCTCCACGACCGAGGTGGCCGAGCGGCTGTTCATCAGCCAGAAGACCGTCAAGAACCACCTGGCTTCGATCTACTCGAAGCTCGGTGTGCGTGACCGGACCCAGGCGGTCATCGAAGGTGTCCGCCAGGGAATCGTCGAGTTGACCTGAGCGGAGGCGGGGTCTCCCCCACCTCCGCCCCTGTGGTCAGGAAGTCGCTTCGTCGGCGGGCTCGCCCGGTACCGCAACCTCAGCAGCGGGCGGCTCAGCCTCGGCAGGCGCCGCAGCCACCTCAGCCTCGACAGAGGCCTCGGCGGGTGCCACCGCCTCAGCAGGCGCAGCAGCGGGTGGTGACGGGGCAGGCCCGTCCGGAGCGGCCGGGGCCGACGCGTCCGCACCCTCGCCGTACTCGGCGTAGTACGCGGCCCATGCCTCGTCCATCTGCTCGGTGGAGGCCTCGTCGCCCTGGGGACCGATGTAGTTGCCCTCGTCGTCGTAGGCGTGCTCGCCGAAGTGCTCCTGGTACTCCGCGGCGACAACGCCACCTTCGGCCGCCTGCTTGATCGAGAGGCTGATCCGACGGCGCTGGAGGTCGATGTCGATGATCTTCACCCACAGCTCCTCGCCGGGGGTGACCACCTGCTCGGGGACGTCGACGTGGTGCGTCGACATCTCCGAGATGTGCACCAGTCCCTCGATGGACTCACCGACCTGCACGAACGCACCGAAGGGCACCAGCTTGGTGACCCGGCCGTAGACGAGCTCGCCGACGCGGTGGTTGGAGGCGAACTCCTGCCAGGGATCCTGCTGGGTGGCCTTGAGCGAGAGGCTGATCCGTTCACGGTCGAGATCGACTTCGAGGACCTGGATCTCGACCTCGTCACCGACGGAGACGACCGAGCTGGGGTGGTCGACGTGCTTCCAGGACAGCTCCGAGACGTGGACGAGCCCGTCCATCCCACCGAGGTCCACGAAGGCACCGAAGTTGACGACCGAGGAGACGACGCCCTTGCGTCGCTCGCCCGGCTTGAGGTTGTCGAGGAACTCCTCGCGCTGTTCCTTCTGGGTCTCCTCGAGCCATGCCCGACGGGACAGGACCACGTTGTTGCGGTTCTTGTCGAGCTCGATGATCTTGGCTTCGATCTCCTGGCCCACGTAGGGCTGGAGGTCACGCACGCGGCGCAACTCGACGAGGGATGCGGGCAGGAAGCCGCGCAGCCCGATGTCGACGATCAGACCGCCCTTGACGACCTCGATCACCGGCCCGGTCACGACACCTTCGGCTTCCTTGATCTCCTCGATCCGGCCCCACGCACGCTCGTACTGGGCGCGCTTCTTGGACAGGATCAGGCGACCCTCCTTGTCCTCCTTCTGGAGAACGAGGGCCTCGACCGAATCACCGACGCTGACGACCTCGGAGGGATCCACGTCGTTGCGGATCGACAGTTCCCGCGCCGGGATCACGCCCTCGGACTTGAAGCCGATGTCGAGCAGCACCTCGTCCGCGTCGACCTTCACGACGATCCCGTCGACCAGCGCGCCGTCCTCGACCGAGACCATGGTGGCGTCGTATGCCGACTCGAGTTCGGTGTCGGGGATGTCCTCCCCGACGATCTGGCGTGGGATGTACGTGCCGTCGGGAGCGAAGGTCCCGAACTGGGAGTCGTCGAGCGTGGCGACGGATCCTGGGGCGGCGGTCTCGGGTGTGGGCTGGTCGGACACGGATTCTCGTTTTCGGATTCGGACAGGGACGACGGTCACCCACCTCGGGACCGGACATCGGTCGGGTGGACACGGGCCACTTCGGCCTCGGACCGGGTTTCGATGCTACCAGCGGCCCGCCTGCACGCAATGGGCGGCGGATGCTCAGCGCGGTCTGGCGGTCAGCAGGAACTCGGGCTCGTCGATCGACGGCGGACGCCGACCGTAGCGACCCGGCGTGACCGACCAGATCTCGTCGACGGCCAGGCCGGCATCGGCTGCCAGCAGCCGCAGTTCACGTGGGGTCAGACACGCCGTCCAGAGGTCGAACGTCCGGACCGAGCCGTCCTGCCCGATCATCTCCGGCTCCTCGTGGTGCACTCCGGTCGAGGCGTCGAAGCCGTGACCCTCGGTGAGGTCCCGGACCTGGAAGTACGCGGAGAACGCCGACACGGCGAGGCGTCCGGACCTGCGCAGCGAGCGCGCCATCGCCGTGAGGATCGTCGCGTCACCCGCGATGACGTCGTCGGCCGACACCTGGGCCGCCGAGCTGATCCCGAAGGCTCCCTGACACAGCGAGATCGCCGCATCGAACGAACCGACCTCGTCGATGGTGCGGGCGTCCGCACAGACCACGGTCAGGCCCGGCGGGGCGTCGCGCCGGGCGATCTCGACGAAGCGGGGCGAGATGTCGACGCCGACGACCTCGAAACCCCGTTCGGCCAGAACCCGGGCGTGACGCCCCGGTCCGCAGCCCACGTCGAGCACTCTCATCGGTGGTTCGAGTTCCAGCACCTCGACGAGGAAGTCCACCTCCTGGCGGGTCCCCCTCGTGAACGAGTAGCGCAGGTACGCCTCACCGAGGTGCTCGGCCACGGGGGCGAACCAGTGGCCCTCGCCGTGACCCCCCGTCATCGGTTCATCGCCGTCAGGACTTGGCGTCGGCCCAGTTGGGGCCGAAGGCCGGCTCGACGGCCAGCGGGACACGCAGGTCGAACGCCCCCGTCATCGCCGCGACGACGAGATCAGCCGCAGCGTCCTCCTCGCCGGCGGGCACCTCACACATCACCTCGTCATGCACCTGCAGGATCAGACGCGTCGCGAGGCCCGTCTCGTCGAGGCTCCGGTCGATCTCCACGAGGGCGACCTTGAAGATGTCAGCGGCGAGCCCCTGGATCCCCGCGTTCATCGCCTGGCGTTCGCCCGCCTGGCGGATCCGGAAATTCGACGACGAGAGCTCGGGGATCTGACGCCGCCGGCCGAAGAGCGTCTCGGTGTAGCCACGTTCACGGGCCTGGTCGACGGTGCGCTCCATGTAGTCGTGGACCGCCGGGAACGCCGTGAAGTAGGCATCGAGAATCTGCTGGGCCTCGTCGGTGGGGATCGACAGTCGCTGGCCGAGCCCGTAGGCCTCCATGCCGTAGGCCAGGCCGTACGACACCATCTTCGCCTTCGAACGCTGCTCGATCGTCACGGCGTCCGCGTCGACCGAGAAGATCCGCGATGCGGTGGCCGTGTGGATGTCGTCGCCGGCCTCGAACGCCGTGATCAGCCCGGGGTCCTCGGCCAGGTGGGCGATGCAGCGGAGTTCGATCTGGTCGTAGTCGGCGACGAGGAGCTGGTGGCCCGGCGCCGCCACGAACGCCCTGCGGAACGCACGCCCGGTCTCGGTGCGCACAGGGATGTTGTGCAGGTTGGGCGCGTCGGAGCTCAGACGGCCCGTGCGCGCGACGGTCTGGTTGAAGGTGGCCCTGATCCGGTCGCCCTCACCGACCTCGGCCAGCAGACCCTCGCCGTAGGTGGACCGCAGCTTCTCGACCTCGCGATAGTCGAGGAGGTTCTCGATGATCGGGTGCTCACCACGGAGCTTCTCCAGGGACGCGGCATCGGTCGAGTATCCGGTCTTCGTCTTCTTCTGCGGGGTGAGCCCCAGCCTGTCGAAGAGGACCTCGCGTAGCTGCTTCGTGGAGTTGACGTTGAAGTCCTCACCGGCGTCCTCGACGATCGCCGCCCGGAGGCGGTCGCATTCGGCGACGAGTCCGTCGCGCAGCGCCTCGAGCTCGGCGACATCGACGCCCACACCGACGTGCTCCATCTTGGCGAGGACCCGCACGAGCGGGATCTCGATGTCGTCGTGGAGAGCCAGGACCCCCTGTGCGTCGAGGGCCGCACGGATCGGGTCGACGAGATGCGCGACACCGAGCGCCTCGCGCCCCGCCGCGGTGGGCACCTCCACCGCCTCGCCGTCGAGATCGAGTCGGCCCTCCGTCGCAGGGGCGCCGTCGGGTAGCTCGCAGCGCGCATGACGGGCGAGGAGCTCGGGCAGGTCGTAGCGCTGCTCGGCGGGATCGAGGAGGTAGGCGGCCAACATGGTGTCGACCTCGAGCGTGCGCACGTCGACCCCGAATTCGAGCAGCGAGCGCAGCAGCGGTTTGGCGCCGTGCGCGGCCAGCGGTCGACCGTCCGCGGCGACGAGGTCACCGAGCGCTGCCGCGACGGCGGTGTCGGACAGCAGATCCGCCGGCACCCACACGACGTCGCCGTCGGCGGGTGACCGGACGAAGGCGACGCCCCCCAGCTCTGAGCGCCCCGGCGTGCCGCGCCACGCACCGGCGACACCGGTGGTCCCGTCTCCGGACGCGAGTGCCGCCAGCGCGGCGGTGGCCTCCGCGGCCGAGCTCAGGACCTCCACCTCGGCCTCGATCACGGTCAGCGAACCCATCGCCGGTCCGAGGTCGGTTGCGAACGCGTCGCCGAGGCGGTCATAGAGGGTGCGGAACTCGAGGAAGTCGAACAGCTTGCGGACCTCGTCGGTGTCCATCTCCGCGGCGACGAGGTCATCGACGGTCACGCCGAGATCGGCGTCGCGGATGAGGATCATCACCTCGGCGTTGAGACGGGCCTGTTCCTCGTTGGCCGCGAGGTTCTCCGCGAGCTTCGGCGTCTGTTCCGCGGCATGGGCGAAGATCCCGTCGAGGTCCCCGTAGGCGTTGACGAGCTTGGCGGCTGTCTTCTCCCCCACGCCGGGCACACCGGGCAGGTTGTCGGACTTGTCGCCGCGCAGTGCCGCGTAGGTCACGTAGTCGGCGGGGGCGACGCCCGTGCGGTCGGCGATCCCGGCCTCGTCGTAGAGGACGTAGTCGGACACCCCACGCTTGTTGTAGAGAACCCGCACGAGCGGGTCCTCGACGAGTTGGTAGGCGTCGCGGTCGCCGGTCACGACGATGGTCTCGTGTCCCGCGTCGCGTGCCTGGGTCGCGAGCGTGGCGATGATGTCGTCGGCCTCGATCCCGGCCTGCTCGAGGATCGGAATCCCCAGGCTCCCGATCACCTGACGGACCAGGCCCATCTGCTGACGGAGGATGTCGGGGGCCTCGGACCGGTTGGCCTTGTACGTGGGGATGCGCTCGTGACGGAACGTGGGCTGGGGCAGATCGAATGCGACGGCGATCCGGTCCGGCCGGTGGTCACGCGCCAGGTTGATCAGCATCGAGGTGAACCCGAAGACGGCGTTGGTGACCTGGCCACTCGCCGTCGCCATGTCGGTCGGCAGCGCGAAGAAGGCGCGGTACGTCAGTGAGTTCCCGTCGATGAGCATGACCGGCGCCATGGCCGGACCCTATCTAGGGTCGGAGGTCGCCGACGAGGATGTCGGCTGCGACCACCCGCATCGTGCGACGCTGCGCCATGGCCGTCTTCTGCATGAACGAGAAGGCTTCCGCCTCACGCATCCCGTGTTCGTCCATCAACAGGCCCTTGGCCCGATCGACGACCTTGCGTGTCTCGAGCCGCTCGGTGAGCTCGCGGGCCTCGCCGAGGAGGTTCGCGATCTCGGCGTGGCGGGCGAGGGCGACCTCGACCGCCGCGACGAGCTCGGCACGCTCGAAGGGCTTCACCAGATACGCCAGAGCTCCCGACGCCGTCGCCTCCGCGACGAGCTCACGCTGGGAGAACGCCGTCAGCACGAGCACACCGCACAGGGCCTCGGCGTGGACCTCCCGGGCGACGTCGAGCCCGTCGCGTCCGGGCATCTTGATGTCGACGAGCACCAGGTCGGGACGGTGGGCCCGTACGAGTCGCATCGCTTCGTCCCCGTCGCCGGTGTCGGCGACGACGTCGTAACCCTCGTCGGAGAGCATCTCGACCAGGTCCAGACGGATGATCGCCTCGTCCTCGGCGATCACCAGCCGGGGGCCGCCGTTCACGCCGGCCCCGCGGTGAGCCGGTCGAGCAGCTCGTCCTGGGACCGTTCCAGCTCGCGGATCTCCGCGACGACAGCGGCGTGATGACGACGCATGGCCTCCGCATGGCGGTCCGCGTCGCGATGGTCACGATCGGCCAACGGGGTCTCCGAGACGAGTGCGCGCAGCCGCGCGTCGTCGGCGTCGTCGGCGAGCCGCGCGAGTTGTTCGGCGGCCACGCTCAACTCCTCACGCAGCCGCTTCAGGCGACCGGTGACCTCCACGAGACGACGCTCGATGAGTGCACGCGACATCGCCGCAGTCTAAGGGCAGTGTCACCGGTGGTCGGGGCGGTCCGGGCTCCGACACTCAGAACCGGAGGATCCCGAGAATCTCGCAGCTGACGTCGAGGGCGCTGAGGCCGGCGGGTAGCTCCGAGAAGCTGTCGTGGTCGACGATGATCGTCTCGCCGACCTCCGCAGACCCGGTCAGCGCGTAGACCGAGTACACTCGCGCCCCTTCCGGATCACGGATCACATACAGGACGTCGAGCTCGATCGGCTCCGGGAACGGGTTCGTGACGACGAGCTCCACCTGGACGTCACCGAAGGAGTCCGCGCCGGTGACGATGCAGGTGTCACTGGCCACCGGAGATGACCATTCCTGTTCGAAGTCGTCGTCGGTGACACCCAGAAGCGCACATTCGAGATCCTCGGGTGACCGGCCCGGGGGGAGCACCTCGAACGTCTCGACGGCCAGCGCAATGGACTCAGCGGGAAGGAGCCGGTCTACGAACGTCGTGACGGTCGCGATCCGGGCCCCGTCGAGGTACAGGCCGATGATCGCTGTTGCGTCGACGACAGCCGGCGCACTCGAGGTGAATGCGAGATCGACCGCGACGTCGTCGAAGTCGGTCAGTCCCGCGACGCGGCACTGCGCATCCGGGGGGAACGGCAACACCTCGAAGAACGGCACGGCGGAATCGATCGGGCCGACCTCGCATGTGATGTCGGCGACGCCGACCCCGGTGGGCGCAGCGGTGAACGTGTCGGTCGGCAGCGACAGCTGTTCGCCCTCGGCCACGAGATCCACGAAGACGTCGGATTCGTCGAGCACGTCCCCGTCGGGACCGAGCACGAGATAGCCGATCAGGAGGGTCTCGGCGGTGATAGGACTCGTGACGTCGAGCGCGATCTGCATGTCGCCGAACGAGTCGATGCCCAGGTAGCGGCAGTTGTCCGAGACCGGGCTGGGCGTGTCCGTCGGCGTCGGATCCGGGGTCGGCGTGGTGGTCGCGGTCGGGTCAGCCGTCGGTTCAGCGGTGGCGGTGGGATCCTGTGGCACCGTGTCGGTCGGCGTCGCCTCCGCGCTGGGCTCGGGGGTCGCTTCGCTCGTCGCTGTCGGCGTTGGTGATCCGTCGGCGATGTCGATCTCGTCGGCGTCGTCCCCGCCGGATGTGGCGATCACGATGCCGGCGATGATCGCGCCCACCACGACCACCCCGACGACGATCAACAGGACGGGGTTGAGCTTCGAACCACCACCGGCTGTGCCGTCGCCACCCTCGACGGGGCCCGTCACCGCCGGTTGGGCGGCGGTCGGGGCGTAGGGGGTGAGCGGCTCGGGGTCCGCAGATGCCGTGGGGATCTCCGGCACTGCGCCGGGAGCACTCTCGGGTGGGTACCAACGCCCGTCGGAGGCCCGCCACCAACCTTCACCGGGGGCCGAGTCGCCCTCGACCCCCCACTGACCCGAGTTGTCGTCGCTCACGGCGGCAGATTAGCCCGGCCTTGGGCGATCTCCCGGTTAACCAGCGGTGAACGAGCGGGGAACAACGGCGCAGCGACTACGGATTCCCCTCCCTCAGCGTTGCAGGAACACTGCGCCTCGGATCTACTCGAACCCGACCACGGGAGGAACGAGGTGCCGACCACAGCCGACGACCACGACGCACACGCCACAGCGTCTGCGCACGTGGGCCAGCATCCGATGCGTCGCGTCGAGCCGCGACACTCCGTCGACTATGTGATGCGCACGACCCAGCAGAACCTCGTCACCCTCACCGGCCAGGCCGACCTCAAAGCCAGCATCGTCATCACGACGTCATCGATCCTGTTGTCCATCGGCGCCACCCAGTGGAACGACGCGGACCTGCGATGGGGAATCGGGGCGCTCGCGGTCGGTGTCACGCTCGCGTTGTTCATGGCTGTCCTCGCCGTGTTCCCCAAGTACAGCGTCGCTCCGCCCCGCGACGTGGCCTTTCCCGACGATGGGAACCCGCTGTTCTTCGGCCACGCGGCGCTCGTGACGAAGGATCGCTACATGAGCCGTCTCGCCGCTTCGCTGGAAGACGACTACGCCCTCTACGAGATGATCACCACCGACATCTACCAGCAGTCCTACTACCTGCTGCACGGCAAGTTCCGGTATCTGAAACTGTCGTACCTGTTCCTGGTTCTCGGCGTCGTCGCAGCCCTGATCGCGCAGGTTGTGTCGACGGCCACCTGACAGGGCGGACCGACAGCTGGTGCCCGGGGCGGGACTCGAACCCGCACGCCCTTTCGGGCAGAGGATTTTGAGTCCTCCGCGTCTGCCAGTTCCGCCACCCGGGCAACGAACAGCCGCCAGATCCTAGCGTGGCCCAGTGCAGCTTCCCGAGTGGTCGGCGGCCGCGCCACGGCGCACCGGCGTGCGCCTCGTCGCCGCCATCACCCGCGCTCTCGCGTTTCGTCGTAACCTCGGTGGTGCCGCCGTGAAACCTCCACACGCCGAGACGAGTCAGACCCCCGACCGAGTCCCCATGGGAGTACCTCAGCAGCGATGATCGCCTACACCTACCCCGGCCAGGGGTCCCAGGCGCCCGGCATGGGAGCGCCCTGGCGCAACCATCCGTCCTGGGAACTGGTCGACGAGGCCTCAGAGGCGTGCGGCCGTGACATCGGCCGTCTCCTGCTGGAGGCGGACATCGAGGAACTCACCGAGACCCGCAACGCACAGCTGGCGACTTTCGTCACGTCGATGGTCGTATTCGACGCGGTCACACGTACCGGTGTGACCGCGAACGCACACGCCGGGCACAGCCTCGGCGAGTACACCGCTCTGACCGCAGCCGGCGTTCTCGACTACGCCGACGGCGTGCGCCTCGTCGCCGAACGCGGCGAGGCGATGCAGATGGCCGCCGACGAGCGCACCGGCACGATGGCTGCGATTCTCGGCGCCGACGACAGGCACGTGGAAGACGCCTGCGACAGCGCTGAAGGCGAGGTCTGGGTCGCCAACTACAACGCTCCCGGACAGGTCGTCGTCGCCGGCGACCCCGACGACGTCGAGGCCGCGGGCCGCATCGCACGCGAGCGCGGCGCCAAGCGCGTCGTCTCGCTGCAGGTGGGCGGCGCCTTCCACACGCCGTTCATGCAACCCGCGTCGGACCGCCTCGCCAAGGCACTCGCCATCACCGATTTCCGAGAGCCCGACCATCCCGTCTATGCGAACGTCGACGCCTCGCCGTACCAGGGCGTGGCCGAGTGGTCCGATCTCCTCGCACGGCAACTCGTGAGCCCCGTGCGCTGGCGTCACACCATCCACCGCCTCGCCGACGACGGGTTCTCCACCCTGGTCGAACTCGGACCGGGCGGGGCGTTGCGCGGCATGGCCAAGCGGGCCGCACGGGAAATGACGAGCCTCAGTGTCAACGCGCCGGCCGACATCGACGCGCTCCTCGAGGCGATCGGCGGCACCCCCCACGACGCCCGCCACCACGAGGGCGAGATGCTCCATGCGACCGAACGCCTCGTGGTGAGTCCCTGCGGCGGAGTGTTCACCCCCGTCGACGACTGCCCCGACGGATCCGTCATCGCAGCCGGCAGGATCATCGGCCATGTGGCGGGAACCGAGGTCCGGTCACCGTTCGCCGGCGAGTTGATGGGCTACCTCGCCCTCGCCGACGAGCGGGTCACCCCGAGCCAACCGATCGCCTGGCTCCGGACCGTCTGATGCGCGCATCACGGATCATCGGCTGGGGGTCGCACCTTCCCCCGAAGATCGTCACCAACGACGACCTCGCGAAGTCGCTTGACACGAGCGACGACTGGATCGTCGACCGCACCGGCATCAAGGAACGGCGCATCGGCACCTCGACCACCGAGAGCGCCAAGCACGCAGCGGAGGCGGCGATCGCCCGGGCCGGCATCGACCGCGGCGACATCGACCTCCTCGTTCTCGCCACCACGACGCCGGACCGCATGGTCCCCGCGACAGCGTCGGGCCTCCAGCACCTCCTCGGCCTGAACTGCGCGGCCTTCGACCTCAACGCGGCGTGTTCGGGTTTCGTCTACGCCCTGTTGGCAGGACGCGGTTTCGTCCAGCAGGGGTTCGACACGGTGCTCGTCGTGGGGGCCGACACACTGAGCCGCATCACCGACTGGGAGGACCGCAACACCGCCGTCCTCTTCGGCGACGGGGCCGGGGCCGTCGTCCTTCAGGCCTCCGAAGACCGCGAGGACTCGATTCTCAGCTGGTCACTCAAGTCCGACGGCTCCCTCGAGGAGCTCCTCTACTGCGATCTCGGCGGCAAGATGCAGATGAACGGCCGTGAGGTCTTCCGCCGCGCCGTGCGGATCATGGTCGACACCACCAACGAGGTCCTCGAAGGAGCCGGGCTCAGCGCCGGCGACATCGACGTGGTCATCCCCCACCAGGCGAACATCCGCATCATCGAGGCGGCCTGTGACCGACTCGGGATCCCAGCCGAACGCGCCGTCGAGGTGCTGTCGTTCTCCGGCAACACGTCCGCCGCGACCGTGCCCCTCGCCCTGGCGGAGGCAGCGGACAAGGGTCGACTCGAGCGTGGCGACCACGCCCTGCTCGTCGGTTTCGGCGCGGGAATGACGGCCGCGGCCACGATCATCCGGTGGGACCCGTGAGCCGCGTCGCCCTCGTCACCGGCGGCAACCGCGGCATCGGCGCGGCCACCGCCCGGGCCCTCGCTGATGCCGGCCACCGTGTAGCGGTGACCTACCGCACGACGGAACCCACGCTCGGCGACGACATCGTGGCGGTCCGCTGCGACGTCACCGACGACGACGCCGTCGAGGAGGCCTTCAGCCGGGTCGAGGCGGAGCTCGGTCCGGTGGAGATCCTCGTGTCGAACGCCGGCATCACCGCGGACAACCTCGCACTGCGGATGGGCACGGAAGACTTCAGCGGCGTGCTCGACGCGAATCTCACGGGCGGCTTCCGGGTCGCCAAGCGGGCGCTCAAACCCATGATGCGCGGGCGCTGGGGCCGCATCGTGTTCGTGTCGTCGGTCGTCGGACTCGGGGGGCAGGCCGGTCAGGCCAATTACGCCGCTTCCAAGGCCGGCCTCGTCGGCCTGGCGCGCTCGCTCGCCAAGGAGTTCGCGTCACGTTCGGTGACCGTCAACGTCATCGCCCCCGGCCCGATCTCCACCGATATGATCGACGCGCTATCCGAGGATCGTCAGGCGGCGATGGCTGAGGCCGTGCCGCTCGGTCGATTCGGCACACCGGAGGAGATCGCAGCGACGATCACCTTCATCGCCTCCGAGGGGGCCGGCTACATCACCGGCGCCGTGATCCCCGTGGACGGCGGCCTCGCGATGGGCGCCTGAGATTCCCCACCCAACCACACCCCCGGAGGACAACTGTGAGTGACGACAAGTTCGAACGCTTCCGCAAGTGCGCTGTCGAGGTCCTGGCCGTCGACGGTGCGCTGGTCACCAAGGAGGCCAGCTTCGCGGACGACCTCGATGCCGACAGCCTCGACCTCGTCGAGTTCGTGATGGCCCTCGAAGAGGAATTCGACATCACGGTCGAAGAAGAGGAACTCGAGGGCATCGACACCGTCGGTGGCGCCTACGACCTCGTGACCTCGAAGCTCTGAGATGACTCGCCGTCGCGTCGTCGTCACGGGCATCGGCGTCCTCGCGTCGTGCGGGATCGGTCGGGACGCGTTCTGGGCCGGACTCCTGGCGGATCCGCCCGAAGGGGTTCGTCTGGTTCCCGACTTCGACCCACTCCCCTACTTCGACAACCCCAAAGACGCCCGCCGCCAGGATCGCTTCGCCCAGTTCGCCATCGCGGCCGGCGCAGAGGCGCTCGAGCAGTCCGGTGACCCCGGCGCGGACCCCGATCGGACCGGTGTCCTGCTGGGAACCGGCATCGGTGGGCTCCAGACGCTCGAGACGCAGGTCCAGGTCCTCCTCGAGAAGGGCCCGCGTCGCGTCTCACCGTTCCTCGTGCCGATGATGATGGCGAATGCCGGAGCGGCCGCCATCTCGATGCGCTACGGGTTCCGGGGCCCGTGCGAGACGGTCGTCACCGCTTGTGCGTCGAGCAACCAGGCCATCGGCAACGCGACCGAGATGATCCGAAACGGACGCTGCGACGTCATGATCACCGGCGGCTCCGAAGCGACGAACACGCCCACCGGCACGCAGGCCTTCATCAACATGACGGCGACGTCCGCGGCGGGTATCTCACGGCCCTTCGACGCGGAGCGTGACGGCTTCATGCACGCCGAGGGCGGCGCCATCCTCGTCCTCGAGGAACTCGAACACGCGCAGGCCCGGGGTGCCGACATCCTGGGCGAGATCGCAGGCTACGCGACGACAGCCGACGCCTATCACATCACCGCTCCCCGCCCTCAGGGTGCGGGCGCGGTGCGGTGCATGGAGATCGCCATCGAGAACGCCGAGCTGTCCGCCGACGACATCGTGCACGTCAACGCCCACGGCACCTCCACGCCCCTCAACGACGCTGCCGAGGCCGAGGCGATGGCCAAGGTGTTCGGCGAGCCGGGACCGCTCGTGACCTCCACCAAGGGCGTCACGGGCCACGCGCTCGGTGCCGCCGGGGCCCTGGAGGCCGTGGCCGTGCTGATGGCCATGGAGCACCGCCTGATCCCACCCACGGCCGGCTGGGCGACCCAGGACCCCGAACTGCCCACGATGCGCCTCGTGACGGGCTCAGCGGCCCCCTGGGAGCCCGGGCCGAGCCTGTCGAACTCGTTCGGCTTCGGTGGACACAACGCGACGGTTGTGATCTCACCACCGCCGACCTGATCCGTCGGCGCCGCTCAGCCCGCGGCGTCGACCATCACGAACATCAGATCGCATTCACAGGCGACGTTCCCGCCCACGAGGGCCCGCCCTGACCCCTTGCCGGCGCGAGCCGACAGACGGCCCATTTCGACCTCCAGATCCAGTCGGTCGCCCGGCGACACCTGACGACGGAAGCGGGCCCCGTCGAGCCCGCCGAACAGCGGGAGACGTCCGCTGAAGCGCTCGTCGCTCAGTACCGCGATCGCGCCCAGCTGCGCGATGGCCTCGGCCATGAGCACCCCGGGCAGGGTGGGTCGACCCGGGAAGTGGCCGCCGAAGAACGCCTCGTCGCCCGTGAGATCCCACCAACCCGCCGCCGAGACCCCCGGCTCGAGCGCCGTGAGACCGTCGACGAACAGGAACGGGGCACGATGGGGAATGACATCGGCGGGTGCCGGGAGGCTCACGAGTCGGCCTTCAACGCGGCAAGGAGCTTCTTGGGGGTGTCCTTCGGACTCACCTTGTACCAGGCGCCCTCGATCCGCCCCGTCGGCGAGATCAGGAACGCGGAACGGATGATCCCCATGTAGGACTTCCCGTACATCTTCTTCTCACCCCACACGCCGTAACGCTCGGCCACGTCGTGGTCGGCGTCCGACAGCAGGGTGAAACCGAGGCCGTGCTTGTCGTCGAAGGCCTTCTGACGGTCCGGTTCGTCGGGGCTGATTCCGATGATCACGGTGTCGCCCACCTCAGCGGCGATCTCGCTGAGCCCGATCGACTGGGTCGTACACCCGGGGGTCAGAGCCTTCGGATAGAAGTACACGAACACCCGCCGGCCCTTCAGGCCTGTGAGCTTCACCTTCTCGCCGGTCTGGTCGCGGAGCGTGAACTGGGGTGCCCGGTCACCGGGCGCGAGCTTCTGGTCTGCCATGGCGGCAACCTACCCGCACCGCCGGGGCTGGGCGAAGTGCGGGTGCGTGGCCGGACGCGACTGCGGGGCCACCGGTTCGGGGGCCCCGCAGTCGATCATCCGTAGGTTCGTGCTCAGGCGCCCTTGGCGGCCGCCTTCAGCTTGGAACCGGCCGACACCTTGACGGCCTTGGTCGCCGGAATGTCCAGCTCCTCGCCCGTCTGGGGGTTACGACCCTTCCTGGCCGACCGGGTGGTCTGCTCGAAGCTGATCCACCCGGGGATCTGCACCTTCTCGTCGCCGGCGGCGACGACGTCGGCGACGACGTCGAAGAGACCTGTCAGTACGGCATCGACGTCGGTCTTCGTGACGTCGGTCTTCTCAGCGATCGCTGTCACGAGTTCGCTCTTGTTCATCCAATTCTCCTGTTCGATGGCGATCATGGCCCGGGCCCGCGGACGGCCGGGCGAATTACAACGATGCAACGCGAGTACGAATAGCCCGGAAAGTCAAGCATTTCCCGCTCTGCAGTGTGGCGCGGGTCCGTCGCGAACCACCGCGCGCGTCTCAGCGAGGATCGCCGCGGGGCCCGGTGAGCTCCGCTGCGACCCATCCGCGCAGCCGCTCGAGGGCCGTCCGATCGTCGCGAGCGAGACGTGCCAGCGAGCGCTTGAGACGTCGGATCAGCACCACGGTGGTGCGACAGTCCGGGCACTCGTCGAGGTGGCGTTCCACGTCGGGAACGACTCCGGCGGCCAGTTCCGCGTCGACGTAGGCGTCGAGGCGGCGCCGAGTTCGCCGATGGCGCGTCGTCCGCATCACGATCGTGCAACCCATCGGACGGCCCCGCGATTCCCGAGGCCGCGCCGACGGCAAAGGTAGGATCGCTGCCTGTGACCCCTCCACCGGCCACGAACTCCGCCGAGGCGTTCGAGGCCCATGTGCTGCCCGAACTCGACGTTCTCTACCGCGTCGCGCGGTCGATCACCCGCAACCCGACCGACGCCGAGGATCTCGTACAGGACACCCTGTTGCGTGCGTACAGGGCCATCGACCGTTTCGACGGGCGCTATCCACGCGCCTGGCTGCTCACCATCATGCGAAACGCCCAGATCAACCGGGTCCGCCGCAGGCGCCCGGAGCTCATGCGGGATCCCGACACCACGCTCGAACGCCTGGCCGACGAGGACGCAGAGGCACTCGACGTCGAGGCTCTCGTCGTCGAGGCGACCTTCGACGCGACCGTGGCCGCTGCGCTCGACGACCTGCCCGAGAAGTTCCGCGCCGTCGTGGAGCTCGTCGACATGGAGGGCCTCGCGTACCAGGAGGCAGCGGATCGACTCGGCATTCCGGTCGGTACGGTCATGAGCCGTCTCCATCGCGCTCGCAGGCGCATGCGCGACGCTCTCGACGAGTCCGATGTCGCTCGGAGGTACCGCCGATGATCCAACGGAGCTCACCATGAGACTGCGGCGAGCCTGGTGGCGGCGTCCCGACACGCCCCTGAGCTGCCGCGAGGTCGGACGCGCCCTACAGGCGTACCTCGATGGAGAACTCGACGACGACTCGGACCTGGTCGCCGCCCATCTCGAAGACTGCCTCCGGTGCGGACTCGAGGAGAGCGTCTACACCGAGATCAAGGCGTCGCTCGCACGCGGTCCCGCCGAGACCGACCCCGAGGCCATCGCCCGACTGCGGCGCTTCGGCACCGAACTCGCCGCCAGGGGTCCCGGGGTCGACGACTCTCGCTGACGTGGACGGTCAGTGCACCGTCCGGAGCCCGAACAGCGCGACGTTCATGACCGCGAGGCCCCAGACGAAAAGGCGCACATCACGCGACGTCCCACGCATCGCGTACAGGACCACCGGCCACACGACGAGCGCCACGATCCACTGGATCGCCACCTGCCGGTCCGTCGCGGGCAGCGCCATGTCGAGGAGGAACTCACCCATGTTCCGCGGAACCCTCCAGCGGGCGCCGGTGATTCCGCGGGCAGGCGCCGGTCAGCCGGCGTCGAGAGCGCGGCGGAAATCGCCGACCACCTCGGCGACCCCGGCGGGGCCGTCCTCCATCAGGCGGCGCACGACCGCCGATCCCACCACGACGCCGTCGGCGTCCTCGCACACCTCGACGGCCTGGGCGGGGGTCGACACGCCCACACCCACCAGAACCGGGATGGACGCTACGGCGCGGGCACGCGCCGCGATCAACCGGGCCGACGTCGCCAACTCCGCGCGCTCACCCGTCACTCCGAGCAGGCCGACTGCGTAGACGAACCCGCGCGCTCGCGCCGCGATGCGCACGATCCGCTCGTCGGGGCTCGTCGGAGCCACGAGCATGACAGTGGCCACGCCGATCTCGTCCGCGACGGACGCCCACGGCCCGACCTCGTCGAGGGGCAGGTCGGGCAGGATCGCTCCCGAGATGCCCGAGGCCACCAGGCTCCGGGCGAACCGCTCGTGGCCCATGCGGAACGCGATGTTGTAGTACGTCATCACGGCGAGCGGAACGCCGACGTCGAGACCCGCCGCCTCTGCGATCAGCGACGGGGGCTCGGCTCCGGCCCGCAGTGCCAGCTCACTGGCGGCCTGGATCGTCGTACCGTCCATCACCGGGTCCGAGAACGGGATACCGAGCTCGACCGCGTCCGCGCCCGCGTCGACCGCGGCACGGACAGCGTCGACCCAGCCGTCGAGGCCACAGGTCACGTAGGGCACGAGACACCGTCCCCCCGCGGCCACCTTGTCGGCGAGCGCGGTCTGCAGATCGATCGGTGTGACCACGTCGGCCATCAGCCGAGGATGTCCATCATCTGCCCGACGTCCTTGTCGCCACGCCCCGACAGGTTCAACAGCACGAGCTTTCCGGCGAGCGCCGCCCGGTCCCGGGATACCCACGCGAGTGCGTGGGCGGGCTCGAGAGCCGGGATGATGCCCTCGGTACGCGCGAGTAGCTGGAACGCCTCGATGACCTCGGCGTCGGTGACCGACTCGTAGCGCGCCCGGCCACTCTCGGCCAGATGCGCATGCTCAGGACCGATCCCGGGATAGTCGAGACCCGCGCTGATCGACTCAGCCTCGAGGACCTGACCGAACTCGTCCTGCATGAGATAGGACAGCGAACCGTGGACGACGCCGGGCACACCGTGACCGACGGCCGCGCCACCTGCGGGTTCCACCCCGACCAGTTCCGCGTCCGTGTCGTCGAAACCGCTGAAGATCCCCGCAGCGTTCGAACCGCCTCCCACGCATGCCGTCACGACGTCGGGCATGCGGCCGTGACGCTCGAGCATCTGCGCCCTCGCCTCGGTCCCGATCACCCGGTGCATCTCGCGGACCATCCACGGGTACGGGTGGGGACCCATGACCGATCCGAGGCAGTAGTGGCTGTCACCGACCGTGGCGACCCAGTCCCGCATCGCCTCGTTGATGGCGTCCTTGAGTGTCCTGCTCCCGCTCAGCGCGGGCTTCACCTCGGCGCCGAGGAGTTTCATCCGGAAGACGTTGAGCGCCTGGCGCTCGATGTCCACCTCACCCATGTAGACGACGCACTCCATCCCCATGAGCGCCGCAGCCGTGGCCGTCGCCACCCCGTGCTGGCCGGCGCCGGTCTCCGCCACGAGGCGGGTCTTTCCCATCCGGCGTGCGAGGAGCGCCTGGCCCAGCACGTTGTTGATCTTGTGGGAGCCCGTGTGATTCAGGTCCTCGCGCTTGAGCACCAGCGTGAGCCCCAACTCGTCGGACAGGCGCGGCGTCTCGGTGAGCGCCGACGGTCGGCCGGCGTAGTCCGCGAGGAGACCGTCCAGCTCGGCACGGAACTCAGGATCGCCCCAGGCCTCCCTGAACGCCCTCTCCAGCTCCTCACACGCCGGTACCAGGGTCTCGGGCACGAAACGGCCGCCGAAGCGACCGAAGCGGCCCTCAGGGGAGGGTTCGAGCATCGCCATGTCAACGTCCTCTTTCGTCGCGCTGCCAGTCGTAGAGATCCTCGGGGGCCGTGACGGGCTCCCAGTCCCCCGTCGGGGCCGAACGGGCGGCCCGGATGAAGTCACGCACCAGACGCGGGTCCTTGCGGCCCGGTGACCTCTCCACACCCGACGACACGTCCACGCCCCACGGGTGAACCTTGGCGATCGCCTCGATCACGTTGCCCGGTGTCAGACCCCCGGCCATCACGATCGGGAGTCTGCGGGGGGCATCCTCGGCGAGTGACCAGTCGAACATCTCCCCCGAGCCGGGCGTCGCGGCGTCGATGAGCACGAGGTCGGGCTCGTAGTCCGCGGCGCGTTCGAGTTCCCGCGAGCCGGCCGGGAAAGCCTTGATGACTATCGGCACGCGCTCGCCCACCCAGACGCTGTCGGCGACCGACTCGTGACCGTGGAGCTGCGCGGCCCGCAGCCCGGACTTGGAGACGATCTCCACGACACGTTCCGGTGACTCGTCACGGAAGACCCCCACCGTGAGGATCTCGGGGGGGAGCCGCCGCACGATGTCGCCCACCCGTGTCGGGCTGATCTGGCGCGTCGACGGGGCCATGACGAAGCCGACGGCGTCGGCGCCCATCGCCACCGAGAGGAGCGCGTCCTCCTCTGTCGTGATCCCACATATCTTGACGAACATCGGCTCGACCCTACCTCCGGACGGGTTCCGGATCGGGGCTCACCGGGCGCTTCGCAGGGCGCGCACGGCGGCGGCGGGATCCCCCGATGTGACGAGGGACTCCCCGACCAGGACGGCGTGGTAGCCCGCCGCTGCGAGAACCGCCGCGTCGGCGGGGCCCCGCACGCCCGATTCGGCGACCCGGACGGCGTCGTCGGGCAGGACCGCGGCGACGCGCACCGCCCTTTCGGTGTCCACCTCGAAGGTGACGAGGTCCCGCTGGTTCACCCCGATGAGACGTGCACCCACGGCCAGGGCACGCTCCACCTCGGCCTCGTCGTGGACCTCGACGAGCGCGTCGAGGCCGAGCTCGGTCGCAAGTACCCAGAAGTCGGTCAGCTCGGCGTCGTCGAGGGCCGCGGCGATCAGCAGCACGGCGTCGGCGCCCATGGCGACCGAGTCGACGACGTCGAGCTCACTCACGACGAAGTCCTTGCGGAGCACGGGGACCTCCACCGCCGACCGCGCGGCGGCCAGATCCTCACCGCTGCCGCCGAAGTGCTCCACGTCGGTCAGTACGGAGAGGCACGTCGCCCCTCCGCGCGCGTAGTCACCTGCAAGCGCTGCCGGATCGAGATCGGCCGCGAGGTCCCCCTTCGACGGTGAACGGCGCTTCACCTCGGCGATCACGCCGAGTCCGTCCACGGCGGCGATGGCGTCTCGAAACCCGCGGGCCGGCGGGAGGTGCTCCACCTCGGCGAGCGCGACGTGGAGGGACCGCCTGTCGGCGGCGGCCGCTTCACGGTGGGCGGCCAGGATCGCGTCGAGATAGGTGGCCATCAGCTGACGCTATCGGCGGTCACGCTCGGAGGCGGAGAGGGCGAGCAGCGGGATCACGAAGAAGGCGATCGCCGACACCGCCAGCACGACGACCCCCAGTCCCATCACCCCGCGACTGTTGAGGATCACACCACCGAAGAGGGTCACGAGTGCCAGCGCGAACAGCCCGAACGGTGTCATCGTCGCCCAGCGGGGCACCGCGCGCGATCGCGTGTAGGGGTGTTCCTCGGTCGATCGGCCGTACTCGGTGTCGTCGAGCGGCGTGAACTCGACGCGGCCGTGGCCCGTCGCCCGGAACCCACCCTTCGGACCCGGCCCGACCGTCGGGACGTCCAGTGTCCGGTCGTAGGCCTCGCGGCGGTTGGCATCTCCCAGGACCGTCCATGCGGCGTTGATGCGCTGCATCCGCCGTTCCGCGGTCACCCGGTCAGCTCCCGTGTGCCGATCCGGGTGATGTCGGCGGGCCAGGGCGAGATACGCGGAGCGGACCTCGGCCGCCGTGGCGGCCCGGGCGACGCCGAGCGTCTCGTAGTGGGACCGCCCGGCCACCGTTCATTCGCCGATCGGCAGCGCCACGACCCGGGCGACCGCTGCGTCGGAACCGTCCGTGCCGACCAGCACGTCCACGGGCGGCTCGACGGCCCGCTTGATGTAGGCCAGGGCGATGGTCGCCCCGCGACCGGGTGAGGTGGCGGCACTGGTGACCCGGCCGACCTCGATTCCACCCGCCCGCAGGACAGCGCCAGGCATCAGCGACTCGTCACCCACGACACCGCAGAGCCTCTCAGGCGTGTTGCCGCCGCGACTGTCTATCCGTGCGACGAGTTCCTGGCCCACGAAACAACCCTTGGTGAAACTGACGGACCCGGCGACGACGCCGGCCGCCGCGGGAATGGTGGAGTCGTCCATCTCCGAACCCATCCGGGCGACGCCGGCGGCGATGCGAACGATCTCGAGCGCCTCCGGTGGGCACCAGGTCGCGTCACCGACCGTGACCTCGGGACCGAGAAGGTCACGACCGACCGATCCGGGCCAGTCCACCGCCGCATCCACCTCCGCTGTCGCGGCCACCGAAGCCGACGCCGGCCCGCGCAGAGCCACGGCCTGCCACCGCACCGGCGTCAGCGTGCAGTCGACGCGCAACAGGAACCGGCTGAGTCGTTCGAGAAGCCGGTCGCCCCAACCCGCGTCGACATCGAGGACGAAGTCGTCGGCGGCGCGGCGGGTGACCCGACCGTGGACGTCGATCTTTCCCTGAGGCTGAAGAACCAGTGTCCAGGAGCTGTCGCCGTCGGCCATCACCGCCAGGTCGGTGGAGAGTTGCCCCTGAAGGAAGGTTGCCGCGTCGGTACCGACGGCGAGCACGACGTCCCGGGCGATCTCGACCGCGCCCACCGTCTCGGTCAGCGCGGCTTCGCCGGACGCGACATCGACCGTCGCGGCGTCGGGGGTCACTCTCCTGGCTCGCCGAGGCGGCGGAAGAAGCAGGACCTTTCCCCCGTGTGGCAGGCACCGCGGCCCTCCTGCTCCACGACGAACAGCAACGTGTCGCCGTCGCAGTCGTACCACGCCTCACGGACGTACTGGCGGTCGCCGGAGGTCTCCCCCTTGCACCAGTACTCCTGACGGGACCGGCTCCAGAACCACGTCCGTCCGGTCTCGAGGGTCCGCGCCAGAGACTCGTCGTTCATCCAGGCCATCATCAGGACCTGGCCGGTGGCCTGCTCCTGGACGATCGCGGGAACGAGTCCGTCAGAGTTGAACGTGACCTCCGCCATGGCATCGGCGTCGATCGTGAAAGGGGTGCTGGTCGGCATGGCTCAATGCTACGGCCGACGGGTCCCGCCTAGAACGTGATTTCCCCGCCGGTCCGCCTCACAGGTAGAGACCGGTGCTCGACTCCTCGAGCCGGGGCGCCGCCACGGCGTGGACGTCACGCTCGCGCAGGATGATGTAGTCGGCGCCGCGTACCTCGACCTCGTAGCGGTCCTCCGGATTGAACAGAACCTGGTCTCCGGGTTCCATCGCACGCACATTCGGCCCTGTGGCGACCACTTCGGCCCACGCGAGACGCTTGCCGACCTGTGCCGTGGCGGGGATCAGGATCCCGCCGGTGCTGCGGCGCTCGCCCTCTGCCACCTCGATGCGGACCATGATCCGGTCGTTGAGCATCTTGATGGGGAGCCGGTCGTCGTCGCCGCTGCCGTTGGCCGTCGCGGGCCCCGAGATCGACCCGGTGTCTGGGGGTACCATGGAGGTCGACGGTATCGGCGCACACCGCTCACGCGGGGCGGACCGTCACCCCGCGCGCCGCCATGTGGCGCTTCGCCTCGGCGATCGTGTGCTCGCCGAAGTGGAAGATCGATGCCGCGAGCACCGCGTCGGCGTGGCCGTCGGCCACACCCTCGACCAGGTGGTCGAGAGTCCCGACGCCGCCCGAGGCGATGACAGGCACCCCTACCGAATCCACCACGGCGGCGGTGAGTTCGATGTCGAAGCCGTCGCGCGTGCCGTCGCGGTCCATGGAGGTGAGCAGGATCTCGCCTGCTCCGAGGTCTGCGGCCTCGACCGCCCAGCTCAGCGCGTCGATTCCCGTGGGGCGCCGTCCGCCGTGGGTGTAGACCTCGAAGCCCGACTCGATCCCCGGCTCCGTCGACCGCCGGGCGTCGATCGCGATCACGACGCACTGCGCTCCGAACTCCGCGGCGATCTCCGAGAGCAGTTCGGGCCGGGCGATGGCGGCCGTGTTGACCGCCGTCTTGTCGGCCCCGACGCGTAGCAGCCGTCGGGCATCCTCGACGCTGCGGATGCCGCCACCCACCGTGAAAGGAATGAACACCTGCTCCGCGGTGTGCGCTGCGACCTCGACGATCGTGTCCCGGTCGTCCGACGACGCCGTGATGTCGAGGAAGATGAGCTCATCAGCTCCCTGGCGGTCGTATTCAGCGGCCAGCTCGACCGGGTCACCCGCATCGCGCATCCCGACGAAGTTGATTCCCTTGACGACCCGGCCCGCGTCCACGTCGAGGCACGGGATGACCCTCGCCACCTTCATCGTGGATGTCCTGCGAGTCTCGTGACGGCGTCAGCGACATCGACGGCACCTTCGTAGATGGCCCGCCCCACGATCACGCCGGCCAGACGCGAGCCGTCCACCCGCAGCGCCGCGAGGGCGTCGAGATCCTCGGGCCGGCCGACTCCACCGCTCGCGATGAGGGCGGTGTCCCCCGCAACGGCGAGCACCGCGGCGAGCTGGTCGACGTCGGGACCGCTCATCGTCCCGTCCCGCCCGATCTCGGTCACGACCAGCGCGTCGGCACCTGCCCGGGCGAAGCGACCGGCGAGCTCCACCAGGTCGAGACCGGTGGACTCGGTCCAGCCGGAGACTGCGACGTCGCGACCACGGGCGTCGAGTCCGACGGCCACCGGCTGCACACCGGCGATCGCGCTCACGAGGTCCGGGTCACGCACCGCCGCGGTGCCCACGACGACCCGTGCGACGCCGATGTCCGCGAGTGCACGGGCGGCATCGGCTGACCGGACCCCGCCGCCCACCTGCACGGGTACGTCGACCGCGGCCACGATGGCCTCCACCGTCGCCCGGTCATGGGCCTCGCCGGTCCGGGCGGCGTCGAGGTCGACCACGTGGATCCATCTCGCCCCGGCGGCGGCGAAGGCGAGCGCCTGGGCGACGGGATCGTCGGAGTAGGCCGTCTCGGCCTCGTAGTCGCCGCGCAACAGGCGCACACAGCGCCCGCCCCGCAGGTCGATGGCGGGATACAGGTCCATCAGCTCTGCACGCTCCCGGCGAAGTTCATGAGAAGCCGCAGTCCGGCGCGACCCGACTTCTCGGGGTGGAACTGGGTCGCCCAGACGTTGTCGCTCACGACCGCCGCGGTCACGGGCCCGCCGTAGTCACAGGTGGCGGCCACGTCGGGGCTGTCCACGACGGCGTAGGAGTGCACGAAGTACACCCAGTCGCCGTCGAGGCCCGCGAGCATCGGGGAATCGAGCGTCGCCGCCAGCACGTTCCACTGCATCTGGGGACGCTTCACACCTGCGGGCAGGAGGGCCACGTGGCCGTCGAGAATTCCGAGACCGTCGACACCGGGATCCTCGTCACTTCCCCGGTACAGCATCTGCATCCCGACGCAGATACCGAGGAACGGCGTCCCCGCCGCCGCGGCGTCCACGGCGATCCGCGCGAGGTCCGCGTCACGGAGTGCGTCGACACAGCGCCCGAAGGCTCCCACCCCGGGGAGGACGACGGCGTCGGCGGCCTCGATGACGGAGTGGTCGGCGGTCAGGCGGGCGTCCGCGCCGACCGCCTCGAATGCCTTCTGGGCAGATCGTAGATTGCCGATGCCGTAGTCCAGGACCGCCAGCCGGGGGCCGGCCGTCACAGCACGCCCTTGGTCGACGGCACGCCGGTCCCCTCGACCCGCACCGCGTCGCGCAGGGCACGGGCACAGCCCTTGAAGGTCGACTCGACGACGTGGTGGGTGTTGCGACCACGCACGAGCGTCACGTGGAGCGTGATCGCCGCGCTCGTCACGAAGGCGCGCCAGAACTCCTCGACCAGCTGTGGATCGAACGGCGGGTCACCGAGGATCTTCTCGCCGGGCGCGTCGGCTTCGAAGTGCAGATACGGGCGCCCCGAGAGGTCCAGCGCCACGTCCACCAGCGCCTCGTCGAGGGGAACCGACACGTTGGCGAACCGTCGGATGCCGGTTTTGTCGCCGAGCGCCTCGGCGAAGGCCTTCCCGAGGAGGATGCCCGTGTCCTCGACCGTGTGGTGCGCATCGATCTCGAGATCGCCCTCCGCTCGGATCGTGAGGTCGAATCCACCGTGGCGACCCAGTTGGTCCAGCATGTGGTCGAAGAACGGCAGCCCGGTCTCGACGGCGGTCGCGCCGGTGCCGTCGAGATCGATGTCGATCTCGATGCGGGTCTCCTTGGTGTCGCGCCGCACGGATGCGGCGCGCCGTCTCGACTCGGTCGCCATCATCCCAGTATCTCCCCAAGTGCGGCGAGGAACGACGTGTTCTCCGCCTCCGTGCCCACGGTGACCCGCAGACAACCCTCCAATCGGGGCCAGCTCGCGCAGTTCCGGACGAGGATCGACCGGTCGACCAGGCCCTGCCAGACCTCGTCTCCGGAGAGGTCGCGGGGCCGGAACAGCACGAAGTTCGACCCGGAGGGCCACTGGTCGACGGGCAGGGCGTCGAGGCCCGCGACGAGACGTCGCCGCTCGGTCACGAGCGCCGCCACGCGTTCGGTCATGGCGTCGAGGTGGTCGAAGGCGAGCGTGCCGGCCACCTGTGTGACCGCGTCGAGGTGATACGGCAACACGACGGTCTCGAGGTCCTCGACGACGCTCGGCGGCGCCACCACGTAGCCGAGCCGTGCGGCGGCCATCGACCATGTCTTGGAGAACGTGCGCGTCACGGCCAGCGGGGTATCCGCATCGACGTGGTCGACAGCGGTCGTCGTGGCGAACTGACCGTAGGCCTCGTCGACGACGACGAGCGCGCCGGCGGCGCGCGCGGCGCCGAGAACCGACGCCAGCACCGCCGGTGACTCGACGACCCCGGTCGGGTTGTTCGGCGAACACACGAAGACCACCGCCGGCCCGACCTCGTCGATCAGCTCGGCCGCGGCAACCGGGTCCACGGTGAAGTCGTCACCACGTTCACCGGTCACGATCTCCGCCCCGACGAGGTGCGCGATGTGGGAGTGCAGCGCGTAGGTCGGCTCGAACACGACGACGCGGCGGCCCGGCCCCGTGTAGGCCAACAGCAGGCACTGGAGGACCTCGTTGGAGCCGTTCGCCGCGAAGACCATCGTGGGGTCGACACCGTGGTGTGCGGCGATGCGCTCGCGCAGGATGGTGGCGGATCTGTCCGGATACCGATTCCAGGCGACGGCGCGTACCGCCTCGGCCAGCTCCTCGACGAAAGCCGCGGGTGGCGGCACGGGCGCCTCGTTCGTGTTGAGCCTGACCTCGACGTCGAGCTGGGGTGAGTGGTAGCCCGAGAACAGGGCCAGGTCGTCACGAATGCGCGGAAGGGTCATGACTGGAGCCTCGCCCTGATCGAGAGTGCGTGCGCAGCGAGACCCTCCGCGTCGGCGAGGGTGGCCGCCGCCGGGCCGACGGCTTCGAGCCCGGCCCGGTCGAGCGTCACGACGTGCAGGTCCTTCAGGAAGTCGTGGACGGTAAGCGCGCCGGCGAAGCGGGCGGTGCCGTCGGTGGGTAGGACGTGGGACGGTCCCGCCACGTAGTCGCCGATCGACGCCGGCGCCCAGGGTCCGCAGAACACGGCTCCCGCATGGCGCACACCGTCGGCCAGCGACGCCGGGTCGGCGGTCTGGATCTCGAGGTGCTCGGGAGCGATCGCGTTGGCGACGGCGAGGGCCGCGTCCGGTCCGTCCACGAGGACCGCGTAGCCGCCTCCGTCGAGGGTCGCCTCGATCTCGGCCCGGCGCGGTGATGCCTCGACGATCGTCGCGAGTTCGCGCCCGACCGCGTCGGCCACGGCCGGATCCCAGGTGATGAGCCAGGCCAGACCATCCGGACCGTGTTCGGCCTGCAGCGCGATGTCGATCGCGACCAGTCGGGGATCTGCCGACGCGTCCGCGATGACCACCACCTCCGACGGTCCGGCGAACGCCGCAGCGACCCCCACGTCGCCGGCGACCTCCCGTTTCGCGATTGCGACGAAGACGTTGCCCGGACCGGCGATGACGTCCACCGGACGCACACTGTCGGTGCCGTAGGCGAGCGCAGCGATCGCCTGCGCGCCGCCGATCGGGTGGACCTCGTCCACGCCGGCGACGGCAGCCGCCGCGAGCGTCACGGCGGGGATGGTCCCGTCGGCGCCGGGTGGTACGCACATCGCGATCTCCGCCACTCCGGCGACGCGGGCGGGGATCGCCGTCATCAGCACCGTCGACGGGTACACGGCGCGGCCTCCGGGCACGTAGACACCGGCCCGGTCGACCGGGACGGCCCGCGAGCGCACGGTGACCCCCTCGCTCTCGTACAGGGCGGAGGTCGGCATCTGCAGGCGGTGGAAGTCCCCGATCCGGCGGGCCGCGAGCTCCAGTGCCGCGACGACCTCTCCGTCGAGCCCCGCCAGTGCGGCGTGCATGTCGTCCTGCGGGATCGTCAGAGGGTCGGGGACGACACCGTCGAAACGGAGCCCGAGCTCGCGGACCGCTGCGTCGCCGCGGCCACGCACGTCAGCGATGATCGTCCTCACGGCGTCGACGGGATCGTCGCCGCTGATCTCGGGGCGGGGGAGGTCCGCAGCGGGATCGGCCTGACCGCGTCGGTCCAGGTTGCGCAGGAGCATGGCCGCCACGCTACACAGAGGGCCGGGTGGCCCGGCCCGGAATTCACGACCGTGCCCGGCCCCGACGAGAGGACACCATGGACAGCCGACCCGACGTGCCGCTGGGGGAACTCTCGACCATCGAGGCCCGCCTCAGCGAGGTTGCGACCCGACTCGCCGACATGGGCGACGGGGTCGACGCGACCGGCCGCGAGGACCTGGCGGTGGAGGTGCGCGAGATCGAGCGCCTCGTGGAGTCGGCAGCGCGTCGCGCAAGGCGCCTGCTCCGCCAACAGCGGCCCCGGTAGATCGACGGATGGCGATCCGAGTCGAAAAAGTGCACCGGCGCCCCCGAAGGGGCGCCGGTACTGGCGACATCGGGCGGCGGATCCCGTTCGTCGCCGTGTGTCAGGTGGCGGGTACCTGACGGCAATCAGAATAGCCCAGGTGACCGCAGAGCGCGGTCACATCCGGGCAGGAATTCTCTCTTTCTGAGAATCTGCGTCGCTGTGACCACTGTGCGTGTGATCCTGCAGGTCAGGGCACCGCAGCGAACGCCGACGGACAGAAGTCAGAGAGACGACAGTCTTCACATCGCGGCCGCCGGGCCGCGCACACCCGTCGGCCGTGGAGAATGAGTCGCAGACTGAAGTCCCCCCGCTCGGACGCGGGCACCATGGGATCGAGCGCGGCCTCGACGCGCACCGGGTCCGTCTCGGTGGTCAGACCGAGGCGCAGGGCCAGCCGACCCACGTGGGTGTCGACCGGTAGACCGGGGAGCCCGAAGGCCACGCTGCGGACCACGTTCGCCGTCTTTCGCCCGACACCGGGCAGTTCCGTCAGATCGGACATGCGCGTGGGCACCTGCCCGTCGTGGTCGGCGACGACACCCCGGGCCATCCCCACGAGGTTGCGGGCCTTGGACCGGTAGAAGCCCGTGGACCGCACGATCTCGGCGACCTCGGACTCGTCGGCCGACGCCAGGTCCTCGGCCGTCGGGTACCGGGCGAACAGGACCGGGGTCACGAGGTTGACGCGCGCATCGGTGCACTGCGCCGACAGGATGGTCGCCGCCAACAACTCGTAGGGACTCGTGTGGTCGAGCTCGCACAAATCGTCGGGGTACTCCTCGGCGAGCCGACGATGCGCCTCACGTGCCCGGCCCTTCGGTGATCTCGGACGTCCCACTCTCCGAGACTTCCACCGCTGCGGTGCTTCGACAAACGCACACCGACCCGCCGGTACCGTGGGCGCATGGCCGTGACCCTCTCCGGACCGCTCGACGCCGGGTTCCGGTGGCGCATCGTCGTCGACGACGGCGATCCCACCACGCTGGAAACGGAGCTCACCGGCATCCTCGCCGACATCGGCTCCCGCGGCGGGGGCGCCGTGCAGCTGTGGGTGCGCACGGTGGACGAGGAACTGGATCGGGTCGCCACCGACCTCGGCTTCGACGCCTACCGCGACCTGTGGCAGATGCGCTGTCCCCTGCCGGTCGAAGGAACCGACCTCGTGGTGCGCCCCTTCGCCGACGACGACGCCGGGGCGTTTCTCGCCGTGAACAACCGGGCCTTCTCGTGGCACCCCGAGCAGGGCGACATGTCCGAGGCCGACCTGTCCGAGCGGCGTGCCGAACCGTGGTTCGACCCGCAGGGTTTCCTGCTGCACGACCGCGATGGACGCCTCGCCGGTTTCTGCTGGACCAAGGAACACCGTGACACCACTCCCCCGCTGGGCGAGATCTACGTCATCGCCGTGGACCCCGACTTCGCCGGCCGGGGCCTCGGCACCGCCCTGACGCGAGCCGGGCTGGCACACCTGGCCGCCGCCGGCCTCACCACGGGGATGCTCTACGTCGAGTCCGACAACCACGCGGCCGTCGCCACCTACCACCGCATCGGGTTCACCCGCCACCACACGGACCGCGCCTACCGCACCCACGTGGAGGCGACGTGAGCAGCGGTTCCACCCGCTACGACCTCGACCGGGCCGGCTGGGCGACGCTGCTGGCCGACGAGCCGGCGTATCGCGTCGAGCAGGTGTGGCGAGGGCTCTACACGGACCTCGCCGATCTCGCCGAGGTGACGACGCTGCCCCACGGCCTACGGGGCCACCTCGTGGAGGCGGCGCCCGCCGCCCTCACGGCGGTCACCGAGTCCCACGGCGACAACGACACCACCCGCAAGTGGCTCTGGCGACTGACCAGCGGTGAAGCAGTCGAGACCGTCCTCATGCTCTACCCCGACAGGGCCACCGTGTGCGTCAGCACCCAGGCGGGATGTGCGATGGCCTGTTCTTTCTGCGCGACCGGACAGGCCGGCTTCGACCGCCACCTGAGCGTGGGCGAGATCGTCGAGCAGGTCGTGCGCGCTGCGGCCGCGGCGGCGCCCCGGCGGGTCTCGAACGTCGTGTTCATGGGCATGGGTGAGCCGCTCGCCAACTTCGACCCGACATGGGCCGCGGTCGAGCGCATCCACGGTGCGATGGGGGTGTCGGCCCGTTCTCTGACGATCTCGACAGTCGGGCTGATCCCCGGGATCCGGCGCCTCGCGCAGGCACCGCTCCCGGTGAACCTCGCGGTCTCTCTGCACGCCGCCGACGACGAGCTGCGCGACTCCCTCGTTCCGATCAACCGCCGGTATCCGATAGCCGACCTCGTCGCGGCCTGCGTCGACTACTTCGCCGCAACCGGGCGGCGTGTCTCGTTCGAGTGGGCGATGATCGCCGGCGTCAACGACCGCGACGTCGACGCGCGCCGCCTCGCCGCCCACGCCCGTGAGGTCGGCGCCCACGTGAACCTCATTCCGCTCAACCCGACGCCCGACTTCGGCACGCCCGGTACGAGCCGCGACGGCATCGACCGGTTCCATCGACTGCTGCGCGAGCTGGGCGTGAACGCGACGGTGCGGCGCAACCGCGGCACAGACATCGACGCCGCCTGCGGGCAGCTGCGCGCACGGGCTACGAGCACGCCCGACTCTTCCCCCGTGGAACTCCGTCGCCGCTGACGGCGGATCGCAGCACCGCCGGTGCCACACTGTTCGCCGTGCAGCAACGGCGATGGACCGACCCCACCCAGCCCCAGACGCTCCAGATCGCCGTTCTCCTCCTGTACCTGGACGGCTTCTTCGGCCTCCTCAGCCTGCCGTCGTTGCGCGGCCTCGTCGCCGTCCTCGTCGGCCCGCTGTCGGGCTACCTGATCGCCAACGAGAAGAAGATCGGTTACCGACTCGGTGTCGCGTTCTCGATGCTCGTACCTCTCCTGTTGATCGTCTTCCTCTTCCGCGAGGGCTTCGACGAGCTCTTCGAGCCCTTCTTCCTGCTCAGCGCGATGTTCCCGGTGGCACAGCTGCTGCTGCTCATCCACCCGATGAGCCGCGACTACCAGAAGATCTGGTTCAGGTGAGCCGCGCCGCCACCGACACCGTCGGCGGCGAACTCCCCACCGGCGACGACAAGGCTCGCCTCGTCACGTCGATGTTCGACCGGATCGCTCCCCGGTACGACCTCGTCAACCGCATCATGACCTTCGGGCTCGACGTCCGATGGCGGCGGCGCTGCGTGCGCGAGCTGGCACTGCCGCCCGGCTCGGTCGTGGCCGACCTCGCCTGCGGCACCGGCGACTTCTGCGGCGACCTCACCCGCGCCGGACATGTCGCGATCGGAGCCGACATGTCGGGCGGAATGCTCGCGGCCAACAGGACCGGCGCACCCCTGGTCCGTTCCGATGTGACGCGGATGCCGTTGAGTGACGCCTCCGTCGACGGGGCGACCTGCGGCTTCGCCCTGCGCAACATCGTCGACCTCGACGCGTTCCTGGCCGAAACCCACCGGGTGGTCCGTCCGGGCGGCCGCGTCGCGCTGCTCGAGGTGTGCCAACCCGCAAGCGCCACGGTGCGACGCGTCCACGGCTTCTACTTCGGGACCGTCGTCCCCCGGATCGGCGCACTGCTCTCCGACGGCGCCGCCTACGCGTACCTCCCCCGCTCCGTCGAGTACCTGCCGGCTCCCGACGAACTGGTGGAACGGGTCAGGGCCGCCGGGTTCGGTTCGGTCGAGCACCGCCGCCTGACGTTCGGCGCCGCTCAGGCGATCACCGCGACGCGGATCTAGGCTCTACCCATGCTCGTCACCGGCATCCACCACGTGTCCATCAACGTCACCGACTTCGACGCGGCCGAGGCCTTCTACAGCGGGGTTCTCGGGATGACGAAACTCGAGCGGCCCGAGTTGTCGGTGAAGGGGGCATGGTTGAACGCCGGCGACGGCCGGGAGGTCCACCTGATCGTCGCGGACCCGCCGCCCGATGCGGGCCAGCACTTCGCGTTCCTCGTCGATGACGTGGACGAGGTCCGTACAACTCTCGCGGCGTCGGGCATCGAAACCGACCCGCCCGGACAGCTCGACGGCGTGTGTCGTCAGGTGTTCTGCCACGACCCGTCGGGCAACCGCATCGAGTTCAACCAGCGGCTCTGACGCCACCCCGGCAGGGTCAGCCCGCGCCGATCCAGATACCCGCGGTGACCAGGACCCCGTAGACGAGCTGCAACCGGCCGGTCCCGGCCAGGGCCCCGACGAGGTCCCGGCCCACGGCACCGCTCAGCACGGTCCTCACGGGTGCGACGGCTGCCGCAACCGCCACGAAGCCGATCAGCACCCAGCGCGACCCGGGTGCGAGCCCGGCGACCACGGCGAAGGCCCCGACCACCAGCACCACGTAGGACACACGCGTGGCGCGGTCGCCGATGCGCACCGCGAGGGTCCGCTTCGCGCTGGCACGATCGGTGGGGATGTCGCGCAGGTTGTTGACCACCAACAACGCGCAAGCCAGTGCACCCACCCCGGCGCCCGCCAGGACGGCGCGCGCCGTCACCTCCCCGACCTGGACGTAGAAGGTCCCCACCGTCGCGACCAGGCCGAAGAAGACGAAGACGAACAACTCCCCGAAGCCGTGGTAACCGTACGGCCGTGATCCGCCCGTGTAGAACCAGCCGGCGAGCATCGACACGACGCCGACGACGAGCAACTCCGGACCGACGGCGATCGTGAGCGCGAGGCCGGCAACACCGGCCACGGCGAACGAGATCGACACCGCCGCGAGAACCCGGCGGGGCGCTACGAGCCCGGAACCGACGAGGCGGACCGGACCGACCCGGTCACGGTCCGTGCCGCGCACACCGTCGCTGTAGTCGTTGGCGTAGTTCGTGGCGATCTGCAGGGCGAGCGCGACGACCAGGGCGGCACCGGCGCGCCACCAGACGACCGAACCGGTGGCACCTTCGGCGGCCTCGGCGGCCAGAGCCGTGCCGACCAGCACGGGCACCACCGCCGCCGGTAGCGTGCGGGGACGCGCTCCGGCGACCCACAGAGCCGCGGTCAGGTTCCGTCCGCCTCGCGGGGGTCGGCGATCGTGACCTCGCGGACCGCCGGCACGGCCGCCCGCAACATGTCGAGCGCCATGGGCTCGAGGTACGCGCGGGGCATGACGCACTCGCGGCACTCCGCGCTGTCGAGAACGAGCTCGAGGGTGACCTTCGCCCCGTCGACGTCGACGAGTCGGATGTCGCCTCCGTCGGCCTGGATGATCGACCGGATCCCGGCGAGTGCGCTGTCCACGTCGGCTTGCATGGCGGTCGATTCTATCCGCTCAGCGGTGTGCCCCAGGAACCGTCATGGACGACCTCGTCGAGGTCCCGTCGGCCGCGGCGCACCGAAGCGCTCGGACGGTCAGGAGCCGGATGGCCGAGCGCGATCGCGCCGATGGGCACCGCTCCATCGGGGAGGTCGAGGGCCTCGCTGACCGCCCCGGCTTGGTGGAAGATCCCGAAGAAGAGCGCGCCGAGGCCGCGGTCGGTCACGGCCAACAGCAGGTTTTCGACTGCGAACGCGCAGTCGACCACCCAGTAGGGCACCGGCCATGCCGTGGGGTCGGCCCCGAGACCCGTCGGGGCCTTGTCGGGCTCGGAGTACCGCTCGAGGTAGCGGCTGGAGTCGGCCACGGGCACCACGATGACGGGGGCGTCGAGGAGCCCGGGCCAGGCGAACCCGGCGCGACGGTGCCGCGGAAGTGTCAGATCCCAGAACCGCTCGAAGCGATCGGGGCCACGCAGCACGACGAACCCGATCCCCTGCGCGAATCCCGCGGAGGGAGCCCGACGCGCGAGGTCGAAGAGATGTGTGAGCGTCTCGGTGTCGACGGGCCGCTGCGCGAAGCTCCGGCACATCCGGCGGGTCCGGACGGCGGCCGCGAACTCCACGGCGCCCTATGCGCCGAGGCGCTCCAGGTCCTCCGCGAGCGCCCAGCCACAGACCACGAGGGTGTCACCACGGTCGTGGTCCAGCCGGTCGAAGAGCTCGACCGTCCCCGGCGTCGGTGTCGCCTCGACGGCCTCGTGGTCGAAGAGGAACGAGGCCCCTCCGTCTCCCGACAGCACGAAGGATCGTTCGTCATAGCTGCCGTTCTCGGACCCGTAGCGCTTGGCGAGCCGCTTCCCCCAGGCACGCTGTTCACCGTTGGCGCGGTGACCTTCGCGCGGCACGAGATCGTCGAGGACTCCGAGGGCGTCGAGCGCGTCGGGCCGGTCCAACTGGAGGCCGACCACGACGTCCTCGTCGGGGAATGCCAGCAGGGCCCGGCGGAACTGTTCACCGAGGAGGCCCCGCAGGACCGTGTCGCGGCGCGAAGTACGTGCGACCGCGCCCGAACCGATGATCACGGCCGGCGTGCCACCGATGCGCTCGAGTGTGGAGAAGGAGAAACCCCGCAGCCGACCGTTCTCGCGGGCCGTCGACGACAGCACCCAGAACTCGGTCTGCTTGGACAGGTCACCCACCGAGAGGCCCCCCGTGCCCTCACCGCTGAGCTCGGCCATCTCCTCGAGCTCCGCGTCGGTGACTGCGGTGCAATCCTTCGTCTCGAGGTCGATTGCCATCTTCTGCCCCTTGATCCTCACCCGGCCGATCCCGACATAGTCCAGTACGGATGGATCCGACCTCGCAACTCGGAACTGCGCGGGGCGTCCTCTCAGACGTGGACGGCGTCGGGTCCCAGCAGCATCCGCAGCTCACCGACGAGGCCGTTGGAGGTGTCGACGCAGAACTGGTCGGGCAGCCGCAGGACCTTCGTCGCGCCGAGGTGCAGAAAGACCTCGCTGTCGCCGGGATGATCGCTCAGGAGGTCCTTGAGGGCGTCGGCCGTGTCGGCACGCAGACCGTGGTCGGGCAACTGGACCCGCAGCGGTGACGCCTCGCCGATGCCGTCGGTGTCGAACACCTCGATGTCCATACAGATCAGCTTCGAAAGGTCGTCGCGCCCGTCTACACGCCCGCGGATGACCACCACGGAATCGTCGGCGAGGAGATGCCCGTGCTCGGTCATGGTCCGGGGGAAGACCATCACCTCGACCGATCCCTCGAGGTCCTCGAGTTCGAACACCGCCATCAGGTCGCCCTTGCGCGTCCACTTCTTGGACAGGTTCGTGACCACTCCCCCGACGTTGAGGATCCGACCGTCGTCGGCTTCGAGCATCTCGGGGATCGTCACGTCACAGCGGCGGGCCAGGACGCCCTGCACGCCCATGAGCGGGTGGTCGCTGATGTAGAGACCCAGCATCTCCTTCTCGAAGGCGAGCTTGGTGGTCTTGTCGAAGTCCAGGTCGGGGATCTCGGCACGCTCGTCGAAGCCGGTGTCGACGTCGGCATCGCCGAAGAGGGTCATGACGCCCATGTCGCGCTCGCGCCTGCGCGCGAGCGTCGAGTCGATGATCCTCTCGAACACCGCGAGGAGGCCCTTGCGTGGGTGTCCGAGCGAGTCGAACGCGCCCGCCTTGACGAGTGACTCGATGGCCCTCTTGTTGAGAACGCTCGGGTCCACCCGTTCACAGAAGTCGTAGAAATCCTCGAACGGGCCGTTGGCGACCCGCTCGGCGATGATCAACTCGACGATCCCCTCGCCCACGTTGCGCACCGCCGACAGGCCGAACGGAATGGCGCCTGCGCCCCCGCTCCCGTCGTCGGTCGCAGGAAGGGCCGTGAAGTCCGACGATGACACGTTGACGTCGGGGACGAGAACCTCGATACCCAGTTGGCGGCACTCGTTGAGGTACACGGCGGCCTTCTCGAGGCTCTTCTTGACGCTGGTGAGCAGCGCCGCCATGTACTCGACGGGGTAGTGGGCCTTGAGATAGGCGATCTGATAGGCGATGTACCCGTAGCCGTAGGAATGGCTCTTGTTGAAGGCGTAGTCCGCGAAGGGCTCGATCTGGGCCCACCACTTCTCGCCGACCTCCGCGCCGTAGCCCGTGCGGTCGCAGCCGGCGATGAACTTGACCTTCTCCTCGGCCATCTTCTCGCGGATCTTCTTGCCGCAGGCCTTGCGGAGGTTGTCGGCTTCCTCGAGGGAGTACCCGGCGAAACGCTGGGCGATCCGCATCATGGACTCCTGATAGATCATGAGTCCGTAGGTGTCGGCGAGGATCTCCGCGGCATCCTCGTGGATCAACTCGATCTCGGAGCGCCCGTTCTTGCGGTCCGCGTAGTCGTTGTGCATGTTCGCCTCCATCGGCCCCGGCCGATAGAGGGCGACGAGCGCCGCGACGTCGTCGAAGGTGGTCGGCGCCAACGAGCGCATCAGCGCCCGCATCGGTGCCGACTCGAGCTGGAACACCCCGACGGTGTCGCCGCGCTGCAGGAGAGCGAAGGTCTCCTCGTCAACGAGGTCGACGTGGTCGATGTCGACCTCGACGCCGCGCCCCTCACGTATCAGAGCGAGCGCGTCGGTGATGACGTCGAGGTTGCGCAGCCCGAGGAAGTCCATCTTCAACAGACCGAGTTCCTCGACGCCGTGCATCTCGTACTGGGTTACGACGGCAGCATCCGCGGGGTCCTGACCCGACTCGGGCTTGCGCTGGATGGGCACGAGATCGGTGAGCGGTTCGCGGGTGATGACCACCGCCGCCGCGTGGATCCCGTCCTGGCGCCGCAGTCCCTCCAGGCCGCGGGCGACCTCCATCACCGCTCGGGCGTCGCTGTCGGACTCGTACATCGCCCGCAGGTCCCCGGCCATGAGATAGCCGTCGCGGTACTTCTCGTGCTCGTCGAGACAGGCGTACAGCGGGGTGTCGCGTCCCATGACCAGCGGCGGCATCGCCTTGGCGATCTTGTCGCCGAGCCCGTAGGGGTGGCCGAGCACGCGGGCGGCGTCGCGCACGGCGGCGCGTGCCTTGATGGTCGAGAACGTGACGATCTGGGCGACGTGGTCACGCCCGTAGCGCTCGGCCGCGTAGCGGATCATCTCGTCGCGGTACCGCGAGTCGAAGTCCATGTCGATGTCGGGCATCTGGCGGCGGCCGGGGTTGAGGAACCGCTCGAACAGCAGGTCGTACTCGATGGGGTCGAGATCCGTGATGCGCAGGCAGTACGAGACGGCGCAGCCGGCGGCGCTCCCCCGCCCGGGCCCGACCCGGATGTTCGCCTCGCGCGCGTGTCGGATCAGGTCCCAGGTGATGAGGAAGTAGGACGAGAACCCCATCTGGGAGATGACCCGCAGCTCGTAGGCGAGCCGCTCGACGGCCTTGTCGGGCAGGTCACGACCCCAGCGTTCGCGGGCACCCTCGAAGGCGAGATGCTCAAGGTACGCGTCGGTGCCGTCGAAGCCCTCCGGAATGGGGAACTCCGGCAGCTTCGGCTCGCCGAACTCGATCTCCACATTGGCCCGCTCCGCGATCCACAGCGTGTTGTCACACGCCTCGGGAACGTCGCGGAACAACGAACGCATCTGCGTGGCGGACTTGAGGTAGTGCTCCTCGCCGTGGAACTTGAACCGGTCGGGGTCGCTCATCAGCGAACCCGTCTGCACACATAGGAGCGCATCGTGGGCCACCGAGTCCTCACGGTGGGTGTAGTGGCTGTCGTTGGTGGCCAGGACGGGCGCGCCGATGCGCTTCGCGATCTCGAGCAGCTGGGGGTTGGTCGCGTGCTGCTCGGGGATTCCGTGATCCTGGAGTTCGACGAACAGGTTGTCGCGACCGAAGATGTCCTGGAGGCGCGCGGCCTTGGTGACGGCACCCTCGGTGTCGCCCTGCATCAGCGACTGCAGGACGTGGCCACCGAGACAGCCCGTGGTTGCGATGACCCCGTCGGCGTGGTCCGCGAGGACCTCCCAGTCCACGCGGGGCTTGTAGTAGTAACCCTCGAGGAAGGCCCGCGAGGCGATCTGGATCAGGTTGCGGTAGCCGGTGTCGTTCTCGGCCAGAAGCGTGAGGTGGTAGTAGAGCTTGCGACCACCGTCGGTCTCACCACCCGAGTCGTCGACGCGACCCCGCCGCGACGGGCGCTCGGCCCGGTTGTCGTGGGCCATGTAGGCCTCGGTGCCGATGACGGGGTTGATGCCGGCGTCACGGCACGCCTTGTAGAAGTCCAGTACCCCGTACATGTTGCCGTGGTCGGTGATCCCGATCGCCGGCTGGCCGTCGGCCACCGCGGCACCTACGACCTCGCCGATACGGGCGGCCCCGTCGAGCATCGAGTACTCGGTGTGGACGTGAAGGTGGGTGAACGAGTCGGGCATCGCCGTCCGTTGGGTCTCCGGGTGTGGGGCGACGGACCTGGCGGTCCCCAGCTGATCCACAGGCCTGATCCACAGCCTGTGGATGAATCACACCGATGTCATTCGACACTATCGCCGAGCACACGACCGCTCAAGGGGCCCGCACCGTGGCGCCGATCCCGGCCCACCTGCCGCGCGGGCCGACACCCACCGCTCTCAGAGATAGGTCCCGTGTCTGCCGTCGGTGGGTGTCTGCGGCCCCTGTCCGGGTGGCGCACCCGGACGGCCCTGTGGTCCCGCCGGTAGCTGCTGGCGCATGTTGGCAAGCTGTTGCTGCGCGGCCATCTGCTGGGCGAACAGCGTCGCCTGGATCCCCTGGACGAGGCCTTCGAGCCAGCCGACGAGCTGTGCCTCCGCCACACGCAGCTCCGCCTCGCTGGGGGTCTCGTCTCCTGCGAAGGGAAGCGTGAGCCGGTCCAACTCGTCGCGCAGGTCCGGTGAGACCGCCGAGGACAACTCGGCGATCGACGTCTCGTAGATCGACCGGAGCCGATCGCGGCTGGGTTCGTCGAGACTCGCCTCGCGCAGCTCCTCGAGGAGCTGGCGCATCATCGCACCGACCCGCATCACCTTGGCGGGCTGCTCGATCGACTCGGTGGGCTCCTCGTCGCCGGTGTCACCGTCGCTGTCGGGCAGGGACGACCCGTCGACGAGCTCCCCGTGTTCGATCACACGTCCTTCGCCGCCGGGGGGACCGGGGTCGGTGGGGCCGGGGTGGGTCGCAGGTTCGTCGCTCACGTCGTGAACCGTAACTGTCTCAGGTCACCGCGGCCACGACCGGCACCAGCATCTCCCCCGGCGTCAGCGAGCCATGGCGGCCGAAGAGGCGGGTCGACACAGCGTCGTCGCCGTCGGCGAAACCGACCCGACCGCGCGCGGCCACGGCGACGTCACCGAGCCGCGCGCGCGCCGTGGGCACGACCACCGGACCGAGCAGACCCTCCGCCACGAACTCCTCGCGGGTCCACACCCAGGCGTCGTCGCCGAGGGTGGCACGGGCCGCGTCCGCGACGTCCTCCGCCGCGCCGGGACGGGTGTGCAACCACCGCAGACGCGCCTCGCCGGACTGGTACCGGACGCCGTCGGTCACCGCCGGGTCGAGCGCGACCAGTTCCGTGTCGCAGTCGACGAGCCCGTGGTCGGCGGTCACCACCACCGCGACCCCCGACGGGAGAGCCTCCATCAGGTCGGCGACCATGCGATCGACCGCCACCAGCTCACGCCGATGGTGCTCACCGAGGCCGTGCACATGGGCGATCTTGTCGACACCGTCGTAGTACGCGTACACGAACGTCTCCCCCGAGCCGATCGCGTCCGCGGCCTCCACCGAGATCGACGACGCCGCGTGATACCCCCTGTAGGGGTTGTCGCGCAGGTGGGTGCGGGTCAGCCCGCTGCGCGTGAACGCGACCGGCGAGATCACCTGTGTGGCACGGCCACCGAACGGTTCGGCCTCCGCGAAGTCCTCGGGGACGATCCGCTCGCGGGCGTCACCGGCCGGGGTCCGCCAGCGCAGCGCGTTCAGTACCTCTCCCCCTCCGATGTCGATGCGGTAGCCGACCACTCCGTGCTCGCCGGGCGGTGTCCCGGTGACGATCGAGGTCAACGCGGTCGCCGTCGTCGACGGGACCACCGTGGACACGGCCCCACCGGCCATCGCTGCCACCGTTGGCATGGCGGCGCGGTTCGCCTCGAGTTGGTGCCAGCCCAGTCCGTCGAGGACGAGGAGCACGACCCGGTCGGCATCGGTCGCGACGGCCGGCAACCAGCCCCGGCCGGCATCGGGGTGATCCACCAGTGCCGGCACGATGTTCGTCACACACGCCCCGCCGTAGTCGGGACGGACCTGGTCGGAGTCGTTCACCCGACTCAGGGTAAGGGGCGCCCGGGACCGCTGGGTCGTGCGACCCAGTCGGAATGCGGTGTGAACCGCCCGGGCCCATCGGCCCGATAACAGGGGTATGGAACGACCCGCGCCCACCGCATTCCCCACACCACCCGCACCGCCCACCTCACGGCGCATCGCGATGATCACCACTGCCATCGTGTTCGCCCTGATGGCGACGGCCTGTGCGATCGGCACCAGCGGGGCGGCCGAGGAACCCGGCGGCGATGCCACGACCGCCGGCAGCGAACTCGTGAGCGCCTCGCTGCGCGCCCCGGACGGGCGGCTGCGGACGTACCACGTCCACGTGCCGACAGCAGCGGGCGACGAGCCGCTCCCGCTGCTGATCGCCCTGCACGGCGGCACCGGCTGGGGTCTGCAGTTCCGCGACGCCTCCGGGTTCGACGAGCTGGCGGAGTCGGAGGGGTTCATCGTCGCCTACCCCGACGGCACGCAGATCCTGCGGCGACGTGAGAGCCGTGTGTGGAACGGCGGAGCGTGCTGCGGCCTCGCCTCCGACACGCGGCGCGGTGTCGACGACGTCGGCTTCATCTCGATGATGATCGACGAGATCGCCGCCGACCATCGTGTGGACACGGGCCGCATCTACGCGACCGGCCACTCCAACGGCGCCATCATGGCCTACCGGCTCGCATGCGAACTCAGCGACCGGATCGTCGCCGTCGGCTTCCAGGCGGGATCCCTCGAGATCGACGGGTGTCAGCCGGACGAACCGGTCGCGGCCATGGCCATCCACGGCACCGACGACACGAACCTGCCGATCGACGGTGGCCCGGGTTCGGGGATATCCGGCCACGACTTCTTCTCGCCACGGCTCAGCATCGAGCGCCTCGCCGAGGTGAACGGGTGCACCACCGACGACACCGCCGTCGATCCCGTCGACGCCGACGTGACACGACGTACCTGGGCCGGCTGCGCCGACGACCTCACCGTGCAGTTCGTCGAGGTCGCCGGAGCGAGTCACGCCTGGATGGGTCGACCCACGACAGTGCTGCAGTGGCTGCTGTCGGGACGCCCCTACCGCGACCTCGATGCAGCCGCCACGGTCTGGGACTTCGTTTCGCAGTTCGAACGCGACTGAGTGCCGACCGGGGGTTCCGCTCGCCTCGGCGCGGAGCCTCCTAGGCTGGGGTCGTGAAGGTGTCGACGCGGGGTGACTACGCGAGCCGTGCGCTGTTGTCACTCGCTCTGCGCCATGGCGACGGCACCCCCACCTCGGTGCGTGACATCGCGGAGCGCACGGGGCTTCCCCAGCCGTATCTCGAGCAGATACTCCTCGCCCTCAAGGGCGCCGGCCTGGTGCGCTCCAAGCGTGGAGTCGGGGGCGGCTACCTCCTGGCGCGACCACCCGACGAGATCCGTCTCAGCGAGATCGTCAGCGCCGTGGACGGCCCGATCGTCGCCGGCGACTTCGGCGAACCCCACCAGGACGGGGCCTGTGACCACGAGGGCCAGTGCGTCCTACTCGCGATCTGGGCGTGCGTCGGCGACCGGATGAAGGAGCTGCTGGGCTCGTTCACCCTCGCTGACATCGCCGGGATGACCCGGGGCCAACAGCCGTGGCCCAACGACACCACCGAACGCGCCTGAGGCACCGGTCACAGTCAGCCAGAGAGCGAGTCCAACAGCGCGGCGAGGTCTGCGGGGATCTCCGCGCTGACGTCACACGGTGTCCCGTCGACGGGATGGGCGAAGCGCAACCTGCGGGCGTGCAGGGCCACGCGGTCACACAGGTCACCCGAGCCTCCGTAGGCGTGGTCGCCGAGCAACGGATGACCGATCGCGGCCATGTGCACCCGGATCTGATGCGTGCGACCGGTCTCGAGCTGGAACTCGACCACGCTCGCGGGTACCGGCTCGTCGACCCGCCGCAGGACCCGGTACCCGGTTCGGGCGTCACGGCCCTCCCGCCTCACCGTCATCTTGGTGGGCTGACGGTTGGAGCGTCCGATCGGTGCATCGACGACACCCTCGTCGTCGCTGACATGCCCGGCGACGACGCCGACGTAGGTCCGCTCGACGGAGTGCGCGGCCATCATCGCCGACAGCGTCTCGTGGACCGCAGGCGTCCGGGCGACCAGCAAGAGGCCCGAGGTGCCACGGTCGAGACGATGGACGATCCCGGGGCGACCCTCCTCACCCACTGACGCGATCTCGGGGTAGTGGGCGATCAGACCGTGGACCAGGGTTCCCTCGGCGTTTCCCGCCCCCGGGTGCACGACCACACCGGCGGGCTTGTCGACGACCAGCAGGTGCTCGTCGGCGAAGGCGACGGTGAACTCCACCGTCGGATCGGGTCGTAGTCGACCGTCCTCGGCATCGGGCAGTTCCACACTCAGAACCTCACCGGTCACGACGCGTCGCGACCGCGAGGTGACCACGTCGCCGTCCACTCCGACCGCGCCCGCCGTGACGAGGTCGGCCACCGCCGAACGACTCCGCCCGGTCAGCCGCGCGACGACCCGGTCGAGCCGCTCGCCGTCGGTCGCGGCTCCGATCGTCTCGGTCAGTCGTTCCACGAGGACCCGACGCCGACGAGCGCCACCAGGACGATCCCCACGACGATCGCCATGTCGGCCACGTTGAACACGGGCCACCACTGCAGGTCGACGAAGTCGACGACGGCACCGCCTGCGAAGCCGTCACCGCGCCGGAAGAGGCGGTCGCCGAGGTTGCCGATGGCACCACCGGCCACCACACCCACGACCACCGCCTCGCGCATGCGGGCCACGCGGCCGGCGTACCACAGCAGGCCCACCGAGATCACGGCCGCGGCGAGCGCGAACCACCGACCCGCCCCGGAACCCAGGGAGAAGGCCGAACCCTCGTTGAAGACGAGGTTGAACCTGAGGCTTCCGACGAGGTCGATCGTGTGACCGTCGTCGAGAGCGACGAGCGCCCACCACTTGGTGAGCTGATCGACACCGAGGATCGCCGCCGAGACCGCGACCGCGACGAGTATCTGACGCCGGGACAGGTCCTGGTCGTGAGGGGTCGCCGAGGACGGAGCCTCAGCGTCGACCGAGGCCACCGGCCTTGTACTCGACACGTTCCGACGCCCACGGGATGGCCTTGAGCCGCTCCTTGGGAATCGGCTTGCCACTCACGGTGCAGATGCCGTAGGTGCCCTTGTCGATGCGCATCAGCGCAGCCTCGATCTGTTCCACCGCAGCCCGCGCGTGGGCACTCAGGGCGAGGTCCCGCTCGCGCTCGACGGCGAGGCTGTCCCCCTCACCGGACTCCTCGTCGAACTGGGTGTCGCCGGGCTCACGGTCGTCGACGAGCGCGTCCGCCTCGGCCTTGAGCGAGTCGGCGGACTCGATGTACTTCGAGCGCTCGGAGAGCAGCGACTTGCGCTGGCGGCGCAGAAACTTGTCGTCGGCGTGGTCGTTCGGCGTGATCGCGTCCTCGTCGGCGAGGACGTCGGCCAGTGTCCGCGCACGAGGGGGCTTCTCGGCGGCCTGCTTGGATTTCGCCATGTCGTGCGTCCGTTCTTTATCGGGCCGGCGCAGCAATGGCACCCGGCGGGGGCCGTGAGAGCAGCGCATTGTACGCCTCAGCGGTGGTCCTGGCAATGCACTCAACAACGGACCGGCCCCGGTATTCCCGGGCGGAGGCGGCTGTACGATTCGGAGGGCCGATCCGACCCCGAGGTGACGACCGCTCCCATGAGCCACCCTGCCGACCGCAACGACGACACCAGCGCGGCCACCCCCTACCCGAGGGTGCCGACGCGTCCGGATCTACCGGCGCTCGAGGAGGCGATCCTGCGACGCTGGAGGAGCGACGGGACCTTCGAGGCATCCGTGGAAGAGCGCGAGACCGGCGAGCGTGGAGCCAACGAGTTCGTCTTCTACGACGGCCCCCCGTTCGCCAACGGCCTCCCCCACCACGGTCATCTCCTGACCGGCTACGTGAAAGACGTCGTCCCGCGGTACCAGACCATGCGGGGCCGACGCGTGGAGCGGAGGTTCGGCTGGGACTGTCACGGGCTGCCCGCCGAGATGGAGGCCGAGAAGGAACTCGGCGTGTCGGGGCGCCGCGACATCACCTCCTACGGGATCGCCGAGTTCAACGACCACTGCCGCAGTTCGGTCATGCGCTACACCCAGGACTGGCGCTCGACGGTCGAGCGCCAGGCCCGGTGGGTGGACTTCGATCACGACTACAAGACCATGGACCTCTCCTACATGGAGAGCGTCATCTGGGCCTTCAAACAGCTCTGGGACAAGGGGCTCGTCTACGAGGCCTACCGGGTCATGCCCTACAGCTGGGGGGCGGAGACCCCGCTGTCGAACTTCGAGATCCGACTCGACGACGCCACCCGACCACGTCAGGACCCGGCCATCACGGTTGCCTTCGACCTGGAGCCCCGGCCGGGCGACCCCGGGCCGATGCGCATCCTCGCCTGGACCACGACACCGTGGACCCTGCCGTCGAACCTCGCGCTCGCCGTCGGGGCCGACATCGAGTACTCGATCATGGCCGAGGCCGGCGAGGACGGGACCATCTACACGATCCTCGGCTCCGCCGCCGTCGAGCGCTACGGGCCCCAGCTCGCCGACGCGGAACTCCACGGCACCGTCTCGGGTGCGGAGCTCGCCGAGCGCACCTACCAGCCGTTGTTCGACTACTTCGCGGACACGCCCAACGCATTCCGCGTCCTCCTCGCCGACTTCGTCGGCACCGCGGACGGCACCGGCATCGTGCACCTCGCGCCCGGTTTCGGCGAGGACGACCAGGTGGTGAGTGAAGCCGCCGGGATCAGCCTGGTCGTACCCGTCGACGACGAGGGACGCTTCACCGACGACGTTCCCGAGTGGGCGGGCGAGAACGTCTTCGACGCCAATCCGTCGGTCATCGCCGCTCTCAAGGAGCGGGGCCGGATCGTCCGGCATGACACCTACGACCACAACTACCCGCACTGCTGGCGCACGGACACCCCGATCATCTACCGGGCGCTCAGTTCCTGGTACGTGAAGGTGACCGACATCCGCGACCGGATGCTGGAGCTGAACCGGGAGATCAACTGGATCCCGGACCACGTCCGTGACGGCAGGTTCGGCAAGTGGCTCGAGGGGGCGCGGGACTGGTCCATCTCGCGGAACCGCTTCTGGGGTTCCCCGATCCCCGTGTGGCGCTCGGACGACCCCGAGTATCCCCGTATCGACGTCTACGGCAGCCTCGACGAGATCGAGCGTGACTTCGGCGTCCGCCTCGACGACCTCCACCGACCGACCGTCGACGCACTCGTGCGGCCCAATCCCGACGACCCGACCGGGAAGTCGATGATGAGGCGGGTACCCGAGGTGCTCGACTGCTGGTTCGAGTCCGGATCCATGCCCTACGCGCAGGTCCACTACCCCTTCGAGAACCGGGACTGGTTCGAGGATCACTTCCCCGCCGATTTCATCGTCGAGTACGTCAACCAGACCCGCGGCTGGTTCTACACGCTGCACGTGCTGTCGACCGCTCTCTTCGACCGTCCGCCGTTCCGCAACGCCATATGTCACGGGATCCTGCTCGCGTCCGACGGGGCCAAGCTCTCCAAGCGCCTCAAGAACTACACGGACCCCACCGAGATCTTCTCGACCAAGGGCAGCGACGCGCTGCGGTGGTATCTCGTGTCGTCGCCGGTCGTGCGCGGCGGCGAGGTCCGCGTGGACGACGACGAGATCACCGACGTCATCCGCCTCGTCATCAACCCGATCTGGAACGCCTACTCGTTCTTCACCCTGTACGCGAACGCCGACGGGATCAGCGCGACTGAACGGACCACGTCGACCCACGTACTGGACCGCTACCTGCTCGCGAAGACCCACGACCTCGTGACCGAGGTCACCGCGGCCATGGACGCCTACGACCTGCCGGCCGCATGCGGGCGGATCACGGCGTTCCTCGACGCACTCAACAACTGGTACATCCGCCGCTCCCGGGACAGATTCTGGGCACCCGCCGCCGAGGTCGACCCCGAGGCCAAGCGCGATGCCTACGACACCCTCTACACGGTGCTCACGACCCTGGTCCGGGTGGCGGCGCCGATGCTGCCACTCGTCACCGAGGAGATCCACACGGGTCTCACGGGTGCGCGGTCGGTACACCTCACCGACTGGCCCGAAGCGGCAGACCTCCCGGGGGACCCGGCGCTCGTAGCGGCCATGGACCGCGCTCGCGACGTCGCGTCGGTCGCCCTCGGCATCCGCGAGGACAACGGCATCGCCGCCAGGGTGCCCCTGGCGCGTCTCACCGTCCACGGCCACGGGGCCGAGGCGCTCGCACCGTTCGTCGATCTCCTCGCGGACGAGGTGAACGTGAAGCACGTCGACCTGGCCGACGAACTCGACGCGGACATCACCTTCGAACTCAAGCCCAACGGACGACTCCTGGGCCCCCGACTCGGTGGCGACATGCAGAAGGTCCTCGCCGGCGCACGCGCCGGAGAGTGGACGCCCAACGCCGACGGTTCGGTCATCGTCGCCGACCACACCCTCACCGGCGACGAGTTCGAACTCTCACTGGTTGCAGAGGGACACCCGGGAACGGCCGCCCTGCGCACCAACGACGCCGTGGTCACCCTCGACCTGAACCTGACGGAGGAACTCATCGCCGAGGGCCGGGCCCGTCACATGGTGCGATCGATCCAGCAGGCCCGACGTGACTCCGGCCTCGAGGTGACCGACCGGATCGTGCTGACCCTCGACGTCGGCGGTGACATGGCCGCCGCCGTCGAGGCCCACCGCGGATTCATCAGCGACCAGGTACTCGCGACCGAACTGGTCGTCGGCCCGGTGGGCGAGGATGCCCCGAGGGTGTCCCTGGACGGCGCCGACGTCGGGATCGAAGTGACGGTGGTCGGCGGGACCTGAGCGCTCCAGCCGGGCCCCGCGGCGCTCAGCGTCGCCGGAAGCGACCCTTCGGTTCCTCGTCGTCCTGGTCGAAGAAGGCAGCCATCGCCCGATCGGCATCGTCGTCGGGTGTACCCAGCGGGTCCTCGTCGTCGACCGCACGGCGCAACTCGTCGAGGAACGAGTCCCCACCGGTGTCGTCGCCGGTCTCGTAGCCGCTGTCGACGCCCGCCTCGTAGAAGTCGAGCGCGGCATCGCCTCCGTCGGCGGGTGGCTCCTCGGCGAACGCCCCGCGGATCACCTCGCCCTCGCTGCCATCGGAACGCGGCGCCCCGTCATCGGCCTGCGCAGCCGCTGACTCCCGGGGCCGCAGCTCCGCGGCCGGTTCGGGCTCGTCGGCCCACATCGGCTCGGGCGTCGGCGCCTCCTGGCCCGTGAGGTCCAGGATGGCCGACCCCGTCGCTTCAGACTCGGGTTCCGGCTCCGGCTCAGGTTCCGGCTCGGGGTCGGGCTCGGGCTCCGGTTCAGGTTCCGGCTCGGGGTCGGGCTCCGCCGCGACCACCCCGACCTCGATCGACGACTCGGTGACCTCGGGATCCACGTCGGCCATCGCGGGCGCAGCGGTCCCGGCCAGCGCCTCGTCGGAGACCAGACGGCCCAGAGCCTCGACCACCCCGCTGAGATCCCCGCGGCGCCGTGCGAGATGAGCTTCGAAGCTCTCCACGTCGGCGGCGAGCTCCTGACGCGCGGCGCGTAGCGCCTCGACCTCGGCGACCAGCGGAGCCCGGGTCTCCTCGACCAGTCGGCGTGCCTCGGCCAGCGCACCGCTCTTGATCCGCTCGGCGTGGGCCTCGGCGTCGGCGACCAGCTTCTTGGACTGGTGCTCGGCCTCTGCGGTGACAGTCACGGCGTGGGCCTCGGCCTGGCGACGCACCTCCACCGAGTCGCTCTCGGCATCGTGCACCACGCGGTCAGCGGTCTCCTGGGCCGCGGCGAGCATGCGTTGCACGGCGCGGTCGGGGTCGTGCAGCTGTGGTCCGGCGCCGCCGGTCGCGGGCGAACCCGCCCGGGCCTCAGCGTCGGCCACCTGCTGGCGGAGTTGGGCGACGGCGCGCCCTACGCGTGCGAGAAACTCGTCGACCTCGGCCGGGTCGTACCCGCGCCGTGCCTCGGAGAACTGCACGTCCTTCATCACCTGGGGCGTGAGATCCATGGCAGGCAAGGCTACTGCGCGGCCTCCGGTCGCGTGCGACAGCCCCGGGGCGTCAACAGATGACGGCCTGCAGGAAAAAGAGGCCGAACAACACGATCGTCGGCGAGAGGTCGAGCCCCATCCCGCCCATCCGGATCGGTGGGATCATGCGCCGCAGCGGTGTCAGAACCGGATCCGTCACCATGTAGAGGAAGCCGGCGACGGTCGCGATCGGCCCGTCGGGGTCCAGCGGGAACCAGCTGAGAATGATCCGGGCGAAGACCGCGATGATGTAGAACAGGATGAGATAGCAGACGATCACCATGGCGGGGGCTCCGGGTGTGGGAAGGCGGTCAGCCCTCGGTGAAGCCCTGCTCAGCGAGGCGCTGGCGGTCCTCGGCCGTCACCTGAACATCGGTCGGCGTTAGCAGGTAGACCTGGTTGGCGACGCGTTCCATGTGACCACCGAGTCCGTAACAGAGCCCGCTCGCGAAGTCGATGAGCCGACGTGAGAGGTCCCGCTCGACCTCCTGGAGATTCACGATCACCGGCTGCTTCGACTTGAACCGGTCGGCGATCTCCTGGGCGTCGTTGAAACCGTGGGGCACCACGACGTGGGGGTTCGCCTGCGGTGGAGCCGGACGCGGCCGCACCGTGGTCGAACCGACGGGACGCACGGCGCGGGGCTGCATGCGCGGCGCGTCCCCCTCGACGGGGTCGCTGCTACGCGGGGTGGGCATGGCCCTGACGTTGCCGGGATCCTCGGCACCGCCGCGCGGCGAACGCTGTACCTGAGCAGCGGCGGGGGCGGGCCGACGGGCGTCGTCGGCGGATCCGGCGCCGTGGGCGTCGTAGTCGTAGTCCTCGTACTCCTCGTCGGGGCCGAGCCCGAGGTACAGCAACGTCTTTTTCCAGACCGACATCGAATCTCCAACAGCCGTCGTGGGCCCTGGGAATACTAGTCTCGCACGCGGCGATCCAGGCGGCGCGGACCTCCCGGGCTCCGACGTGGGAGCGCCACGATCACCTTCACCGTGGCCGGGGGCCGAACAGGGCGGTACCGAGGCGCACCATCGTGGTGCCCTGCTCCACCGCGAGGGCCAGGTCCCCGGACATCCCCATCGAGCAGTGCTGAAGGTCCAGGTCGTCGACGAGAGAGCGCAGAGTCGCGAACTGTCGGGCGACGGTCCCGTCGGCGGCGACGGCGGCGACACCCATCAACCCGATGACGTCGAGACCCGCGTCGCGGGCAGCACCGACGAGCGAGCCGGTCTCCGCCGGCGCACAGCCGCCCTTGGAGGCCTCCGCGCTGATGTCGACCTGGACCATGACGGTCGCGCCTGGGTCGTACCGGGCGATCCGTTCGACGAGCTTCAGCCGGTCGACGCTCTGCCACACGTCGACCGAACCGGCCAGCGGTCGAACCTTGTTGGACTGCAGGCGTCCGATGAAGTGGCGGCGCAGACCGGGCGAGACCTCGGACCTGGCGATCAGGTCGTCGGCGTAGTTCTCCCCGATATCACCGAGGCCCACGGCCTCCGCTGCAGCGACCGCCCAGGGGCCGAATCCCTTCGTCACCGCGACGACCGTGACCTGACCGGCGGCGTCGCCCGCCGCGCTCATCGTCTCGCGTGCGACGGCGAGCCGGCGCGCCACCGCCTCCACGTCGCCGCTCTCTCCGGTCGGTGGCATCGTCACAGGGTCTTCTCCAGCCAGGCCACCGTGACCTGGCGTCCGATGTCGCCCCGGGCACGGTGTGACCAGTAGCCCGGGTCACACGCGGTACATCCGCCAACGCTCTCGACGGCGGTCACGCCGGCATCGACGAGCGCCGACCGCACGGTCGCGTCCAGGTCGAGGGCGGGTCGCCCGGTGCCGGTCTCTGCGATGACCGCCGTCCCGAACATGTCGGCCATGCGCGCCAGGTCGGTTGCTCCGAACTCGTAGCAGGTGGGGCAGATGTGGGGTCCGATCACCGCCTCGGTGGCGACGACGCCGAGCGTCGACATCGCAGCCGCCGAGCAACCGACCACGCCCGACACGAGGCCCCGCCAACCGGCGTGCACCACAGCGAGAGCACCCTCACCCGCGAGCACGACCGGCACGCAGTCCGCGGTTCGGACCGACAGTGGTGCACCGGCAACGGTCGTGACGGCCGCGTCGGCGGCTTCGCCGGCGGCGTCGCCCGGTGCGGTGACGACGACCACATCGGCGCCGTGCACCTGTTGCAGCCACGTCCACGGCGCATCGACCAGGTCGGTGTGGCGGCGGGCCAGGCCGTCGGCACCGGGTGTGAAGTCGCCCGCGGCGGCGGTGGTCGAGATCACCCGTGCGACGAGCCCGTCGCCGGCCGACAGAGTCAGGTCGACGCGACGTGCGGACGCAGCCGCCACCGCTTCAGCGCAGGAACGAGGGGACGTCGAAGTCGTCGGCGGTTCCATCGCCGTCATCGGACTCCGCGAACGGGTCGGTGAGTCCGAACAGCTCGTCGTCGTCATCGTCGGTGCGCGTACGCGTACTCGCGGCGGCCGAGGCGGAGTCGGCCCCGCGTGAGGCGCCGGTGGGTCGGCTGGTGGCGGCAGCCGACGATGTGGACCCGGAACCACGTTCGCCGTCCCAACGATCGAAACCGGCGGCGATGACCGTCACGCGGACGCTGTCGCCCATCTGGTCGTCGATGACGGCACCGAAGATGATGTTGGCATCCGGGTGCGCCACGGACTGGATGATCTCGGCGGCCTCGTTGACCTCGAACAGTCCGAGTTCGTTGCCGCCCGTGATCGTGAGCAGGATGCCGCGCGCTCCCTCGATGGACGCCTCCAGCAGCGGACTGGATATCGCCTTGCGGGCCGCAGACACCGCCCGCTCCTCACCCGAGGAGGTTCCGATGCCCATGAGGGCCGAACCGGCGTCGCTCATGACCATCTTGACGTCGGCGAAGTCGGTGTTGATGAGCCCGGGCGTCGTGATGAGGTCGGTGATGCCCTGAACGCCCTGCAACAGGACCTCGTCGGCCATGCGGAAGGCGTCGAGCACCGACGTCTTCTCATCGGAGATGTTGAGAAGTCGGTCGTTGGGGATGACGATCTGGGTGTCGACCTTCTCCTTGAGTCGCGTGATGCCGGTCTCGGCCTGCACGGCACGCCGGCGACCCTCGAAGCCGAAGGGACGGGTCACGACCGCGATGGTGAGGGCGCCGATGGAGCGTGCGATCTCGGCGATGACCGGAGCCGCACCTGTACCGGTACCGCCTCCTTCGCCGGCGGTGATGAACACCATGTCGGCCCCCGCCAGGGCCTCTTCGATGTCGTCTCGATTGGCATCGGCGGCCGCTGCGCCGACGTCGGGGTCACTGCCCGCTCCCAGGCCACGGGTCAACTCCCGGCCGATGTCGATCTTGACATCGGCGTCGCTCATCAGCAGCGCCTGTGCGTCGGTGTTGACGGCGATGAACTCGACACCGCGGAGCCCCGCATCGATCATCCGGTTGACGGCGTTCACGCCGCCCCCGCCCACACCGACGACCTTGATCACAGCAAGATAGTTCTGCGGAGTGGTCGTCATGTCTCTCTCCCGTTCAATGGCGACCCTCGAAACTCTCAACTTGAGGTCTAAGGTTTGGAGACCCGAAACAATTAAAGGTCTGGTCGCGCGTGAAACAAACGGTACGCGCTCCGCGCGCGAACGTCAACAACCCCGCCTCAGTACCGGCGCACTCGGAGCCCTCACGTCGAGTGTGACCATACATGTCAACTCGACATCGAGGAGAAACGTTCTCACAGCCGTCAACTTCTCCTCGAGTTGGCGATCGTCCCCCATGAGGACCCGGCCGCCCTGTTCGAGGTCGAGCACCACAGCGCCCTGCTCGTCCACCGCGACCGAACGGGTCGCCGCGCCCACCACGACGTCGCCAGCGGCACGCGCCGCGACGGCCACCGCCGCCAGGTCCCGCGTTGCGAGCCAGGCGCCGGGCGCGGCCGGCGCGGTCACCCCGACGACGGTCTCGAGGCCGGCGGGCGGCGCCTCATGGACCTCCAGGACACGCCCGGCGATGTCGACGACGGCCCACCACTGTCCCGCGGCCACCGCAGCCACCGGGGTGCGTTCGGTCACGGTGAAGACGACCTCGCCGGACCAGGATCGCTCCGAGGCCACCTCGGCCACCCAGGGCAGTGCGACGATCGCCTCGCGCGCATCAGCCAGATCGAGCGTGAGCAGGGAGGCACCCTCCTCGATGCCTGCCACCTCGGCGACCACCGTGGGGTCGCTGCGTACCGCGCCCTCGACCGTCACCGTGTCCACGGCGAGCAGCGAACTCTGCAGGACGACCGCTGCGACGGCGACCGCCAGCACCACCGCGGCGAGCCACAACGTCCGACGGGTCCGTCGTCGCTGGTGTTCGTTCTCGACCGCGGCGCGCCGCGCCGCGATCCGCGGGTCCATCCGCATTGCGATCGTCATCGTCGCCGACCTCCTCGATCGTCGTGCCCGTCGTCCACGTCCTGCTCGTCGAAACCCACCAACCGTGTCTCGGCCCTCAGCACCACACCGCTGTGGCGACGGACCTGTTCGGCGACCGTCGCCATCAGCTCACGCACGTCCGCCGCGGAACCACCCGGATCGACCTGGATGAAGTTGGCATGCTTCATCGACACCTCCGCCGACCCGATCCGTAGTCCCTTGCACCCGGCGAGGTCGATGAGGCGGCCCGCGGCGTCTCCCGCCGGATTGACGAAGACCGAACCGGCGTTCTGACCGCCCGGCTGGTTGTCGCGCCGCCAGCGGACGATGGCCGCGATCTCCTCTTCGGCAGCGCCACGCTCCCCCCGCACGAGTGAGATCGTGGCGGATGTCACCACGTCGTCGGCGCCCAGCGCAGAGGACCGGTAACCCAGTGCCAGATCCGTGGCGGACCTGGTCGCCACTGTCGCCCCGGCCAGATCGACGATGCGGGCGTCGACGAGCGACGCCGCCATGTCCGAGCCGTGTCCCCCGGCGTTCATCCGCACGGCGCCGCCGACGGAGCCGGGCACCCCTACGGCCCACTCGAATCCACTGAGCCCCTCCGCAGCGGTGCGACGCGCCACCGCCGGCAGTGGCGCCGCACCTCCGCAGCGAACCGTGACGTCGTCGATCGTGATCGATGCGAACCCCTCCCCCAGGCGCAGGGCGACGCCGGCGAACCCGGTGTCGGCCACGAGCAGGTTCGAGCCCCGCCCCACGACCAGTACCGCGACATCACCACCGGCGCAACGAACGTCCTCCACCGCGGAGGCCACGGCCAGGAGTTCCTCCTCCGAGTCGAGCTCCACGAAGACCTCCGCTGCTCCACCGACCCGGTAGGTGGTCAGGGTTCCGATGTCCACACGCCGTCGGACCCGACCGGCGCCGAGCGCCTCGTCGAGCCGACCCGCGACCTCGTCGAGAGCCGTCATCGCTGCTCCAGCTGGGCCGCGACGACATCGGCCATCGAAGGGAGGTCGCCCGCGCCCAACGTGAGGCACAGGTCGCCGGGCCGTAGTCGCCGGGTGAGGTAGTCCGTGAGATCGCCGCGGTGGGGAAGCCATGCGACATCGGCCCGCGGGTGTGCGTCGAGAACCGCGTCGACGATCAACTTGCCCGTGACACCGGGTCGGGGTTTCTCCCCTGCGCCGTACACGTCCGTCACGACGATGCGGTCGGCGTCACCGAATGCGTCGGCGAAGGTCGCCGCGAGGGTCTCGGTGCGGCTGAACCGGTGCGGTTGGAAGACACACACGATCCGGTCCCACCCGCCGCCGCGTGCGGCCTCGAGGGTCGCCGCGACCTCTGTCGGCAGATGCGCGTAGTCGTCGACGAAGGTGACTCCGCCGGCGGTGCCGCGATGCTCGAAGCGACGCGCCACCCCGGCGAAACGGCCGAGCGCCTCGACGACGGCATCCACGTCGGCTCCGAGCTCGGTCGCGGCCACGAGCGCTGCGGTCGCGTTCAGAGCGTTGTGCAGCCCGGGGAGGGGAATGGTCACCTCGGCGAGGAGTTGGCCGGCGCGCTCCAGCCGGAACGACGAACCCGTACGGCGGGCCCGGCGATCCACGAGACGGACGTCGGCATCGGCCGACACGCCGTAGGTCAACGCACCCACCCGCTCGGCGACCGCGGCTGCGCCCGGGTCGTCGGCGTAGACGATCCGGGGTCCGTCGACGCGCGCGAGGAACTCACCGAAGGCGTCGCTCAACGCGTCGAACCCACCCCAGTGCTCGAGGTGGTCAGGCTCGACGCTCGTCACGATGGCGGCGCCGGCATCGAGTGCGAGGAAGGTCCCGTCACTCTCGTCGGCCTCCACCACGAACCAGCCGTCGTCACCGCCCCAGTGGGCCCCGGAGCCGATCTCGTTCACGTCGCCACCGATGATGAAGGAGGGGTCCAGGCCGGCGTGACGCAGCGCCAGTGCCGTCATCGACGAGGTCGTCGTCTTCCCATGGGTACCTGCGACCGCCAGAGTCGGTCGAAGGAGGGTGAGGGCCGCCAGGACCTCGGCCCGCGACAGAACGGGAATCCCGGCTTCGCGCGCGGCGACGACCTCGACGTTGTGATCGGGCACCGCGGTCGACCTGGTGACGACGTCCACCCCGGCCACAGCCGAGGCGTCGTGACCGACGCGCACGTCGATGCCGCGGGCCCGGAGGCTCTCGAGCGATCGCGACGTCCGCAGGTCGCTGCCGGTCACCTCATGGCCCAGAGTTGCGAGCACCGTCGCGATGGCGCTCATGCCGGCCCCACCGATGCCGACGAGATGGACACGCAGCCGATGCGTCGGGTCGAGGTCGAGGCGGACGGCGTCACGCACGGGCGTACTCCTCAGCCAGACGGGCGACTGCGGCCGCCGCGTCACGGTGTGCCATGGACGCGGCTGCTGCACCCATGGTCGCCAGGCGGTCCGGGTCGCCCAGGAGGGTGGTGATGAGCTCCGCGAGCCGGGGCCCGTCGAGTTCTTCGTCGGGCACTACCACCGCACCACCCGTCCGCTCGACCGCCCGGGCATTGGCGCTCTGGTGGTCACCCGGTGCGCCCGGTAGGGGGACGAGCACCGACGGCGTGCCGGTGACGGTCAGCTCCGCGACCGAGGTGGCACCGGCCCGACAGACGACGAGATCGGCAGCCGCGAAGACGCTCGCCATGTCGTTCTCGAAACGCACGAGCCGACGGGTCAGGGCACCCTCGTCGACGACCGACTCCGCGACCTCCTCCCAGTCACGGTCCCCGACGATGTGGCGGACCGCCAGGTCTCCCCGTCCGGCGAGGATCCGACAGGCGTCGACCGTGGCCCGGTTGACGCGGCGGGCCCCGAGCGAACCCCCGAAGACGACGATCAGATGCCGGTCGACGGGGACTTCGAGCCGGGTGCGTGCCGCGGCACGCCCTGCGGACCGGTCCACGGCGAGGATCTCCTCACGCACCGGGTTCCCCGTCAGAACCGAGCGCGGCAGGTCCGTACCGGCGAAGGAGACGGCACAGGCGCGCGCCCAGCGGGCGACGAGACGGTTCGCGGCACCGGGTACGGCGTTCTGCTCGGCGACCACCACGGGGATGCGGCGCAGGAGCGCCGCAACGGCACAGGGCACGGAGGCGTAGCCACCGAGCGAGATCACCACGCGGGGGCGGAGACGACCGAGCAGACGATGGGCCTGCCACAGCCCACGAGCCAGACCCGTGATCGCTGCGACGTTGTCGAAGGTGAGCCGACGTCGGATGCCCCGACCGGGCAGCACGGTCAGATCGAAGCCCGCCGCGGGGACCAGGTCGCTGTCGACACCGCGACGGCTGCCGACGAAGTGGATCGACTCCGGCGGATGCCCGGCCGCCACGAGAGCCCGGCCGATCGCGATACCGGGGAACACGTGGCCGGCCGTGCCACCACCCGCCACGACCGCCCAGATCGGCGCGGTCACGAGGCGACCCTGCCCTGGCGGGCGACGTTGAGCACGATGCCGATTGCGGCCATGTTGACCACCAGCGCCGAACCACCGAAGGACAGGAACGGGAGCGAGACCCCCGTCACCGGCAACAGCCCGACGACGGCACCGATGTTGATGAACGCCTGCAGCGTCAACCACGTCGTGACGCCGGCTGCGAGCAGCGTTCCCAACAGGTCGCGGGACTGCATCGAGATGCGGATTCCGACGATCGCGAGTCCGACGAACAGCGCGATCACGAACGTCGCTCCCAGCCAGCCGAGTTCCTCGGCGACCACGGCGAAGATGAAGTCCGTGTGGGCGAAGGGGAGGTAGCCGAACTTGGCGCGCCCGGTCCCGAGGCCGGTCCCCGACAGTCCGCCGGAAGCGATGCCGACGAGGGACTGGATGGTCTGGTAGCCGGTGTTGAGGGGGTCGTCCCACGGGTCGAGGAAGGCGAAGACCCGGTCGCGGCGGTAGCTCGCGGACATCGACAGCGCCGTGGCGAGCCCCATGCTCGCGAGCGCGGTGGCCGCGAGGGGAAGGAACCGCACGCCGGCCACGAACATGACCCCGAATGCGATCGCGCCGACGATGATCGCCGCGCCGAGACTCGGCTGCAGCAGGATGAGCCCGGCGAGTATCGCGACGACGACCACGATCGGGCGCAGCCCCGCGACGCTGCGGTGCAGACTCGGCGCACGCCGCGCGAGCAGGTCCGCGGAGAAGACGACGATGCCGAGCTTCGCCAGCTCGGACGGCTGGATCGTGATGGGACCGATCTGGATCCAGCGGGACGCCCCGTTGGCGCTCACACCCAGACCGGGCAGGAGCACGACGAGCAGGAGTCCGACCGTCACGACCAGGAACGGACGGGCGAGGTGGCGCCAGCGGTGGTAGTCGACGCGCATCGTGACCATCAGGGCGACGAAGGCGAGACACGACCAGATGGCCTGACGCTGGAAGTGGAACCAGCTCGAGCCGTTGTCGTCGAGCGAGGTCACCGAAGAGGCCGACAGCACCATCACCAGACCGATGAGGTTCAACAGCAGCACGAGCAGGAACAGCGAGACGAAGGTCCCCGAACGGCGTCCCGCTGGTCGGGCGAGCCCGGCCGGTCGGCGTGGTCTGGTCGTGACGGCGGCCATCATTGCCCCTCGGAGAGTCGGTGGACGCGTGCGGTGAAGTCGTCACCACGAGCGCTGTAGTCGGCGTACTGGTCGAAGGACGCGCAGGCGGGCGACAACAGAACGACGTCACCGGGCTCCGCGAGCTCGGCGGCGTGACCCACGGCGGCGGCCATGTCGGCAGCGAGCACCGTCGGCCGCAGTCCATCGAAGTGCCCGACGACCGCGGGTCCGGCCTCGCCGAGGCCGACGACGGCCTTGATGGATGCCGCCCCCTCGAGAAGCGGCGCCAGATCAACCCCCTTGTCGCGGCCGCCGGCGATGAGCACCACGGATTCGAAGCCGGCGAGCGCGGCCAACACGGCGTGGGGGGTCGTCGCCTTCGAGTCGTCGTACCACCGGACGCCGCCCACCTCGGCGACGAGCGCCACCCGGTGGGGCTGGCCGACGAATCCACGCAGCGCCCCGGCCATCACCGACTCGGAGACGGTCACGACCCCGGCGGCGGCCGCCGCTTCGATGGTCGCGACGGCAGCCATCGCATTCGCGATGTCGTGGGGCAGAGACCGCCACAGTTCCGACACCGCCAAGAGCGATCGGCCGTGCACCGTCAGATCACCGCCGGCCACGGTCACCGCCGCGGCACCTCCGCCTGCTCCGGCGCCGACCCCGAAGCCGACGACGGGCACGTTCACAGCGGCGAGGTGCGCGGCCACGACCGGATCGTCCAGGTTGCCGACGCACGCTCCCGCCCGGGCGAACACCTTTGCCTTCGACCTCTCGTAGACCTCCAGGCTCCGGTGCACGTCGAGGTGGTCGGGCGCGAAGTTGAGCCAGGTCGCGACCGCGGGGGCGAACCGCGTCGTCGGCGCGAGCCGGAACGACGATGCCTCCACGACGAACAGGTCGACGGCCGCATCGTCGATGGCCGCCACGAGCGGTACATCCGTGTTGCCGGCCGCGACGACCCCCAGACCGGTCGCCTCGAGGATCGACACGAGCAGGTCGGTGACCGTCGTCTTTCCGTTCGTCCCCGTCACCGCCAGCACGGGCCGGCTGTCCCAGTCCGTCGCCAGGTCCAGCTCCGAGGTGACGGCGAGCCCCCGTGCCTCGGCGAGCGCGAACGCCGCGTGACACTCGGGGATCCCCGGGCTCGGCACGAACAGGTCCGCGTCGGCGACGAGCGCTCCCAGGGCCCCTGGCGACGGCGACGCCACGAGTTCGACTGCATCCGCCGCGGCATCGGCGGCCATCCGGGCCGATGGGGCGTCGTCGACAGCCACGACGTCGTGGCCGCGTCGAACGAGCGCCCGTGTGACCGCCCGGCCGGTCACACCGAACCCGACGACGAGTGCCCGGCTCAATCCGCCGCCCCCGTCGAGATGAAGTCGGCGTAGTAGAGCCCGAGGGCGAGTGCGGTGGCGAAGCCCGCCACCAACCAGAAGCGGATGATGACCCAGGTCTCGTGCCAGCCGAGAAGTTCGAAATGGTGATGGATGGGGGCCATCCGGAACACCCGCCGACCGAAGATCCGGAAGCTCGCCACCTGGATGATCACCGAGAGCGTCTCGGCCACGAACAGAGCGCCGATGATCGGCAACAGGAGCTGGGTGTTGGTCGCCAGCGCCATGCACGCGAGCCCCGTCCCGAGTGCCAGCGACCCGGTGTCGCCCATGAAGATCCGTGCGGGAGCCGCGTTCCACCACAGGAAGCCGGCGCACGCCCCGAGCATCGCCGCAGCCACCACGGCGAGGTCCAGAGCATGGGGGATGTCATAGATCGACTGGTTGCGGAAGGCCCAGAAGCTGATGACGACGAACGCCGCGTAGCCGAACAGCGACGAGCCACCGGCCAGCCCGTCGAGGCCGTCGGTGAGATTCACGGCGTTGGCTGTTGCCAGAATGAGCAACGAAGACCAGATCACCCAACCCACGGGACCCAGGTCGATGTCGATCGAATCGTGGCGGGTGAACGAGAGCTCGGTGTGCACGTCGGTGAAGGTGACCATGAGGATCGACCAGCCGACGGCGACGCTCACGAGGCCGACGATCTTCGAGCTCTTGGTGAGGCCGAGGTTGCGCTCGCGCGAGACCTTGATCCAGTCGTCGAGGAGGCCGACCCCCGCCGCGCAGACGATCGCCGCCATGACGAGGAGTCCCGTGCGGGTGTAGATGCCGTTGTAGTAGTCCGAGATGACATAGGCGAGGGTTGCACCTCCCACGATCGCGACACCGCCCATCGTCGGCGTACCGGCTTTCACGTGGTGACCGTCAGGTCCGTCGGCGCGGATGGGCTGACCGATCCGGTGACGCCTCAACCAGTCGATGAGGAAGCGGGTTCCCACCAACGAGAACGTCAGGGACAGGCCCGCGGCCAGGAGCAGGCGGATCACGGCGCGCCCTCCCCCGGGGCCAGCAGCGATGCCACCACGGCACGGTCGTCGAATGGGGTCACCACGCCACCGATGTCCTGGGTGGTCTCGTGGCCCTTCCCGGCGACGACCACGACGTCGCCGACTCCGGCATCGTCGAGGGCGATGGAAATCGCCCGTCGGCGATCGAGCTCGACCTCTACGTGAGGTCGATGGTTCTCGTCGACGCCGTCGAGGATCGCGGCCGCGATGGCTGCGGGGTTCTCGGTGCGGGGGTTGTCGCTGGTGATCACCACCCGGTCCGCACGCCGGGCCGCGATGTCGCCCATCACCGGACGCTTGGCGGTGTCGCGATCCCCACCGCAGCCGAAGACGACAGTGAGGCGCCCCGGGGCGAACGAGCGTGCCGAGTCGAGCGTCGTCGCCAACGCGTCGGGCGTGTGGGCGTAGTCCACGATCACGAGGGCGCCGTCGGCTCCGTCAGCGACCACCTCGAAGCGACCCGGGACGGCGGCGACGGAACGGAGGCCGGCGCGGACGGCGGCCTCGTCGACGCCGCACAGGAGTGCGGCCTCGGCGGCCAGCAGGGCGTCGGCCACCATGAACGAACCTCCCAGGGGAACCTCGAGGGATCCACCGCGCCAGTCCATCGAGGTCGACCCGGGCCCCGACGACACGCCGGTGGTCGCCGAGGGCGACACCTCGACGCACGGGATCGCCAGGCGCGCCACGATGCGACGGCCGGCGGGGTCGTCGGTGTTCACGACCGCCGCCTGCGACAGCGAAGGGTCGAACAGGCGCGCCTTCGCTGCCTCGTAGTCGTCCATCGTCCGGTGGTAGTCGAGGTGCTCGGGTGAGAGGTTGGTGAACACCGAGACTGCGAAACGGGTCCCTGCGACGCGACCCTGCGCCAGGGCGTGCGAGGAGACCTCGAGGGCGACGACCCCGACACCCTGGCCCCGCATGCGATCGAGGTTGCGCTGGAGTTCGACGGCCTCCGGGGTCGTGCGGAGACCCGAGAGGGTCCCGAGAGCGACTGCGCTGTGGCCGCCACCGCGGGCAGCGGCTGCGACAAGGTGTGTGACCGTCGTCTTCCCGTTCGTCCCGGTGACTCCGACCACTGTGAGGTCGCGGGACGGGTGGTCGAAGAACGCCGCAGCGAGGGGCCCGACCACGGCACGTACGGAGTCGACCATGATGGTTGCGACCTCCGTCGCCACCGGACGTTCGGCGACGAGAGCCACCGCCCCGCCGGCCACCGCACCTGCGGCGAAATCGTGGCCGTCGACGGTGTGTCCCGGGACGCACACGAAGAGGTCCCCGTGCCGGACCTCGCGCGAGTCGGTCGCGATGTCGCGGACGTGGACATCCCCGTCGCCGACGACACGGCCACCCACCGCGTCAGCGAGATCGGCGAGACGCACCTCACGGTCCCGCACCGGATGCCTCCTCGAGCTCACCGTCGGTGGCGGGGCCCTCCGCCACACCCACCGCCAGGGCGTCGGGGGCCGGATCAGCGACCGGCTCGGGAGTGGGGATGTCGGCGACCACACCACCGGTGGGCGGTATCCGCAGATGCCGCAGGGTGTAGCGCGCCAGTTCCGCGAACGGTGGTGCCGATGCGAAACTCGCGTAGATGCTGGCGGAGGGTTCGTCGATGACGACGATGATCGAGATCTGCGGGTCGTCGGCGGGCAGGAACCCCGCGAACGTCGTCACGTACGTGAAGTTGCCTGCGCCGTCCTCGTAGCCGCCCCCGGGAAGCGGCTTCCACGCCGTCCCCGTCTTGCCGGCGACCGCGTAGCCCTCCACGGCGGCGAGTTGTCCGGTTCCCTCGTCGACCACCCGTGTCAGGATGGTCCGCATCTGGGCGGCCGCGGCCTCACCCACCACACGGCGACCCTCGGCGACCGCGGGCTGGTGACGGGTCCCGTCGGCTTCCACCACCGCCGAGACGATCGTCGGCGGCACGTAGACCCCGCCGTTCGCGATGGCGTTCAGGCCCGCCAGCATCTGCAGCGGGGTCACGGAGATCCCCTGGCCGATGGGGACAGTGCCGATCGTCGTCCCCGACCACTGGTCGAGCGGCAGAACGATGCCCGGCGTCTCCCCCGGCAGACCGACGCCGGTCGCAGCGCCGAGCCCGAATCCCCGCAGGTAGTCGTCGAGGCGCGCCCCGCCGAGCTCCTGGGCCCAGAGAATGGAGCCGACGTTGGAGGACCGGGTCACGATGTCGGAGACCGACCATTCCTCGATCGGATGACCGGAGTGATCCGAGAAGGTGTCGTCGTACAACACGATCGAGTCGGGTACGTCCTTGACCGAATCGGGGTTGGCGATACCCGAGTCGAGCACACCTGCGAACGTCAGTGCCTTCATCACCGAGCCCGGCTCGTAGGCCCAGGTGATCGCCCGGTTCTCGTTGGACACGACCGGCTCACCGGTCTCCTCGTCGCGCTCGACGTTGACGATCGCGAGGATCTCCCCCGTCGACGGCACGGTGATCACGACGACGCCACCGGCGGCGTCCATCTCCTCCACCTGGGCCAGCAGAACCTGCTCGGCCTCGAACTGCAGGGACCCGTCGATCGTCAGGTGCACGTCGGCACCGCGGTGCGCCGGCTCGAGGTCGCTGGGAGCGACGGGGATCGCCCGTCCCTGGGCATCACGCTCGAAGGAGAGTTCGCCGGCGGCTCCCCTCAGGATCTCGTCGTACGCGAGCTCGACTCCACTCAGCCCGACGTTGTCGACACCGACCTGGCCCACGACCGACCCGGCGAGCGATTCGCCTGCCGGGTTGAAGCGCTTCGGCTCGGGCCACGTGTAGATGCCGTCGAGGTCGAGCGCTTCGACCTGAGCCACGACGTCGTCGGGCACCTGGCGACTCAGATAGACGAAACGCGAATCGGCGGCGAGGTCCACGGCGAGCGCGGTCGGGTCCAGGCCGAGCACCGGTGCGAGCAGCGCCGCCTCCGTCACCGGGTCGCCCACGAAGCGGGGGTCGGCCCACACGGCTGCCTGATCCAGTGACGTCGCGAGAAGCTGGCCGTTGCGGTCACGGACGTCCCCGCGTGCACCGGGGATGGCGATGGTCTCCGTTCGCTGGCTCTGGCCGAACTCGACGTACCGCTCAGGATGGCGTAGCTGGAGATCGGCCAGCCGCCAACTCAGTACCCCGGCGACGATGACGACGATCGCACCCACCGCGAAGAGCCGTCGACGGACCCGTACGAGCGCGAAGGCCGGACGGACGACACGTCCGGACCGTGATCCGGTGGCCGTGGCGGCGCGCCGCGCGGGGCCGGGGAGTCGACGGGTGTCCACCGCGTCACTGCCCGCCCGGGACCGCGGAGCCCGCAGGGACGGGAGCGAGGTAGGTCACATCGGTGGGGTCGACCATGCCGAGCCGCGCCTTGGCCTCGGCCTCGATGCGGCCCGGGGCGAGCAGAGCCGCCACTTCGACTTCGAGTCGGTCGTTCTCGGCGCGCAGTTCCACGGCGTGGGCGTCGAGTCTCTCGAGGTCACGCTGGCCCTCGATGATCACGGCGTGGAACGCCGCCATGCCGAAGAGGCCGATGAGAACGACGATCACCGAGACCACGCCGACGACCCCCACCAGGCGGGTGCTGTCGCGGCGGGGCGCCCGTGCGGGACGTACGCCATGGCGTTCGGGACGCGGGTCGGGGCGGCGGAGTGGAGCGGCGGCGGTCGATGCCCGCCGATCGGGGACCGCCGCTGTACGCGTACGTGTCGGCGTCATGTTGCGGCCAATCTCTCGAATGCGCGGAGCCGCGCTGACTGGGACCGACGGTTCCGGGCGACCTCGTCGTCGCCGGGGCGACGCCCGCGGCGCCCGAGGAGCTTCACGGTCGGGACGGCTCCACACACGCACGGCAGCGCCGAGGGACACTCGCAGCCGCCGGTCTCGGCGTCGCGCAGGATGCGCTTGGTGATGCGGTCCTCGCCGGAGTGGTAGGAGATCACGACACCGCGCCCACCGGGGGCGAGTCGGGTGATGGCCATGGTGAGCGCCGCGGACAGAGCGGCCAGCTCGTCGTTGACCGCGATCCGGATGGCCTGGAAGGTCCGGCGAGCGGGGTGGCGTCCGCGGCGCGCCGCCGCCGGAATGGCGGTGACGACGGTCTCGGCGAGTTCGGTGGTGTCGGCGATGGGCCGGGCGGCGACGATCGCCGCGGCGATCCGCCGGGCGAAACGCTCGTCGCCACCGGCGACGAGCAGAGACCGCAGCTCCTCGGCGTCCGCCTCGTTCACGATTGCCGCGGCGTCGCGGCCTGCTGTCGGATCCATTCGCATGTCGAGCGGTCCGGACTGCCTGTAGGAGAACCCGCGTTCACCCCTGTCGAGCTGAGGGGAACTCACGCCGAGATCGAACAGCACGCCGGCGATCCGGTCCACCCCGAGGGCATCGAGTGCACTGTCGAGTTCGTCGAAACGGCGATGGACGACCACGGCGCGATCGCCGAACACCGCCAGACGGTCCGCTGCGGCCCCGACCGCGGAGGGATCACGGTCGAGGCCGACGAGGCGGAGATCCTCGCGTTGTTCCAGGAGGGCCGTGGCGTGCCCGGCGCCGCCGACCGTCGCGTCGAGGATCGTGCCCGCAGGCCCGGCGGTGAGCACCTCGATGACCTCGGCCACCATGACCGGTTCGTGTTCGAACGTCGTCGAGTTCACTGTTCGAGGTGCTCTCCGCCGCGCGGGCCTCGGCTCATCGGCAGTCTCCCGGCCAACTGGCGCACGTCGGGATTTCTCCCCGATCGAGCTAGATGGCAAGCGGGCGGAGTAGGGGCCTTCCATCCTGTCGACCGGGAGACTGCCCATGAGCGAGACCACGTTGGCCCCTGCATCACGGATTGGACCGCTGATTCCTCCTTTCTCGTCGTCGTCATCGGTTGCATCACATCCAGTTGCCGTCGTCGGCAGCGTCCTCGGCCGCGTCGTGGACCTCTGTCCAACGCTGCGGGTCCCAGACCTCGACGCGGTCCCCCGCGCCGATGACCATGACCTCGCGATCGAGCCCGACCGCGTCCCTCAGGTGCGAGGGCAGCACCACACGACCCTGGGAGTCCTGACGTAGCTCGGCGGCACCCGCGGCGAACCGGCGGAGCTGGTTCGTCGAGGCTTCGCCGTTGCGAACCCTCTCCCGGAGCCGACCGAGCGTTCTCTGAAAGTCCTCCGCCGTCCACACGCCGAGGCAGGCCGCTCCCGGCGCCCGTGTGGCGAAGCAGGTGTCGCCGAGATGGGACCGGAACGGGACCGGCAACGCGAGACGACCCTTGTCGTCCAGCGACCGCTCGTGCGTTCCCAGAAATCCGACGAACACCGTGCTCTTCCGTCTGTCGTCCCGTGTATCGATCCGTCCGTGGTCCCGGAGCAGGGGTGCCGGCGTCGCCTGTCGGTGACGTCGACGTGAGTGCTCGTTCTCGTCGCGCTCGGTCTGTTGTCACGACAGACGACCTTCTCTCCCTATCTCCCCACGAGTCCCCACACTACGCCCTAATCCCCCACACGTCAACCAAAAAGCTCCCCACGCGGCCCATCGGCACACGCAGAGCGCGAAAATTCGCGCTCGAAGCGCGAGAGCTCAGGCGGGGAAGCCCACCGACGCGACCGCTCCCCCCACCCTCGGACCGATGGCTCCACCCGGGAGCCGTGAAGGTCACAGCGAGGTGACGGCCTCCACCAGGGCGTCGCGGAGATGATCCCGTGGCCCGTCGAGGCCCACGGCCACGTCGGCGAGCGGACCGGGATCGCCCGTCGGCAGACCGACCAGCACCGCCTCGAGCACGGACGGCTCCCAACGGGTGAGCACCGACACCGACAGGCGGGACCACGCCCGCGTGCGGCGCTGGGAGATGCCGACGACCTTGCGACCCGCCACGGTCACCTCGCCGGGACCGAGGCCCGCGAAGCACACGAGCCGACCCGCCGGTCCGGGTTCCCATCCACCCCGGTGAATCCGGGGCGTCACGCCCGTGCCCGCCACGACCCCCGCACACACCTCGCCGAGCCACCAGAAGGCCCGTCCGACGTCGTCGACCGCCAACGGGTCGCCCGCCGGCACGACGATGTCGAGCCACACGTCGGCGCCGGGAGTCACGTGGACCGCTCCGCCGCCACTTCGGCGCCGGGCGACCTCGACGCCGGCTGCATCCGCCGCCGCAGCGTCGACGAGCTCCGGGGACTGCGAACTACCCAGTACGACCGCTGGACGCACCGGCTCGCAGACCCGCAGAACGCGGCCCGGCGACACCGGCACCTCGAGCGCGTGCAGCTCGGCGGCCGAACCCCGTGCGAAGGAGACCTCCCAGCGCGCCCGCGACGTCACGGGACCGCCACGCTCACGCCGACAGGGCCGGGTCGCACCCTGGCAGGTAGGGCTCCCACGATGCGGGGACGTCACCCAGAGCCAGAACCACCCGCATCGAGCGCGGTGGAGCGGCCGGCACCCGTCGCAGCCGCATGTTCGTCTCGGGCAACAGGCGATCGCGCTTGTGGGCGTTGCACGGGCGACACGCCGCCACGACGTTCTCCCATGTGTGGGCACCACCACGGCTGCGTGGACGGACGTGGTCGATCGAGTCCGCCCGCGCCCCGCAGTACTGGCAGGCGTTCGCATCCCGGGCGAAGACGCCGCGGCGGCTGATCGAGCCGCGCCACTGGTACGGCACGCGCACGTAGTATCGGAGCCGCACGACAGAGGGGACGGGGATCTCCATCCGCTCAGAGCGCAGCACGTCGTCGCTCCCGTGCAACGTGTCGGCCTTGCCGTCGAACACGAGGACCGCCGCCCGCCGGGACGCGACGACGCCGAGTGGCTCGTCTGTCACGTTGAGCACGAGGGCCCGGCCCATCCGGCGAAGGCTAGTCGCGACCGGCGCGCCGCTCCGGGCGTTACCGGCTGGCGTCGTCGCGGCACCACTCCAGCCACGCGATGACGTCCGCCGGTACAGGCGGCGCGTCCGGATCACCGTACGCGGTCAGCGCCCGCAGGCGCAGGTACCCCGAGTCGGGCACGGGCAGGAACGGAAACCGGATCCACCATCGCCGACGCCGGAGTCGCCAACCCACGGCGAGCGCCGTCACCCACAGGTCTCGGCGCGTCGCGATCGCGGCCACAGCGGTCCTCACCGGGCCGAGACTACCGCAGCGGCCCAGGGCGCCGACCCGGAACAGCACACGGTGCGTCGGTATGATCGGTGCCTCCCGAACCCCCGAGGAACGCGTCCGTGTCCATGCCACCGCAGATGCCCGTCGACACAGAGGCCGGCGCGCCCGGCCCCGGCGCACCGAGACCCAACCCACGGGGCGAGAGCTTCGCCGATCTGTTCGACGCCATCGTGACGAACATCGAGCGGGTCATCCAGGGCAAGCGTGACGTGATCCGGCTCATGCTCGTGTGTCTCCTCGCCGAGGGTCACCTCCTCGTCGAGGACGCGCCGGGCGTCGGGAAGACGAGCCTCGGCAAGGCCCTCGCGAAATCACTCGACGTCACCTTCGGCCGGATCCAGTTCACTCCGGACCTGCTCCCGACCGACGTCGTCGGCGTCTCGCTGTGGAACCGCTCCTCGAACACCTTCGAGTTCCGCCCAGGCCCGATCTTCGCGGGACTCGTCCTCGCCGACGAGATCAACCGCACCTCGCCCAAGACCCAGGCGGCGCTCCTCGAGGCGATGGCCGAGCGCCAGGTGACCGTGGACGGCGCCACCCACACCCTGCCGCGCCCATTCATGGTCATCGCCACGCAGAACCCGATCGAACACGAGGGGACCTATCCGCTCCCCGACAGCCAACTCGACCGCTTCCTCATGACCATCAGCGTCGGCTACCCCAGCCGCGAGGCCGAGCTCGAGATACTCGAGACCCACGCCACCGGCGATGCGCTCGACGACCTGAGGCCGGTCGTTTCAGCCCAGAACGTCATCGCGATGACCCGTGCGGTCAAGAAGGTCCACGTAGCGCCGGCGATAAAGACCTACCTGGTCGAGATCGCCAACACGACCCGCCAACACCCCCACCTCACCCTGGGCATGTCGCCGCGGGCCACGCTCGCTCTCCAGCGTGCGGCGCGCTCGCGGGCCGCAGCGGTCGGACGCGGCTACGTGACTCCCGACGACGTGAAGGCCCTGGCCGAACCCGTCCTCGCCCACCGACTCCTGCTGCGTCCCGAGGCGCGGATGCGTGGGGGCTCGAATGCCGACGTCGTCGCCGAGGTCCTCCAGCGCGTCCCCGTCCCGCGGGTGCCGGCGCCGACCTGAGCGGCCCATGCCCACCCGAACAGGCTGGCTGACGCTCGTCGCAGGATGCACCTGTGTCGTCGCGGGCCGGGTACTGGGGATCTTCGAACTCTTCGTGATCGGCGTCGCTCTCGGATCACTCGTCGGGCTCGGCCTGCTCCACGTCGCCGTCCGGAGCCCACGTCTGCATCTCGCCCGGGTGGCACGACCGCCCCGGGTCCGCGCCGGCGAGGCGAGTCGTGTCGACCTGGCCGTCACCAACCGGGCACGCGTGTCCAGCCCGGTCCTGACCGTCACCGACGGGGTCTCGGGAACCCGGGGCGCCTCGATCATGTTGGCGCCCCTGTCGAGCGACGAGACCACGCGCGTCGCCTACCGGCTGCCGACCGACCGTCGTGGACTCGTCGAGGTCGGGCCGGCCGTCATCGAGACCGTCGACCCCTTCGGCATGGCACGTCGGCGCCGAGAGGCCGCCGGGCGGCTCCTCATCCTCGTCCTGCCCTCCATCGACGAGATCGCCGGTCCGCCCCGGCCCGCCGGTGAGGATCCGCAGCGGGTGCTACGACGACCGTCCGGCATCGGCCGTTCGAGTGAGGACTTCTACGCGCTCCGCCCCTACGTCGTCGGCGACGACCTCCGCCGCGTGAACTGGCCGGCCACCGCACGGCTCGACGAGTTGATGATCCGTCAGGACGAGACGCCGCGCCAGGGGCGCACGACCGTCCTTCTCGACGTCCGCAGCAGGGCCGCGGATCCGGAGCGCTTCGAACGGATGGTCTCCGCCGCGGCCAGCATCACCGCGGCCTGCCACGCCCGCTCCGACACCGTGCGCCTCATTTCCACCGACGGCCTCGATACCGGGTGGGTGGCGCCCGCCGTCGAATCGGACCCCATCTCGGAGTTGCTCGCCGTGATCGAGCAACGAAGCGGTGGAGATCTCGCCGGCTCGATCGGCTTCACCCATCTCCTCGGAGGTGGCGCCGTCACCGCCGTGGTCGGCGACAGCACCGGTGAGGATGACGAAGGCGTCCTGGCGGAACTCGCCGGCCGCAGCGGTGGTGCCGTGGTCCGGTTCGCCACGACCCCACTAGCCGCCGACGCGCCGGTAACGTCCGCGTTGACCATGACGATCGGAAACGACCAGTCGTTCGCCGAGGCCTGGAGCGACGCCGTCAGCCGGGCCACCGGACAGTGAACGCCCGCGCCCGTTCGTCGGCTCTGGAGATCCCTGCCGAGATCCTGCTCTACGCGCTGACGCTGACGGCGGTGCTCGGGTTCGACAGGCTCTTCGTCGACAACGACTACGCGCTCCCCCTGATCGTCACCGCGACGGTCGCCCACGCGGCTCTCGTCCTCCTGCGTCGAGGGGGATTCGGCATCCTCCTCGCCTCGGCGGGAGCCGGGCTCGCGGTGCTGTTGGCCAACGTATGGATCCACTACGGATCCACCACGCGCGCCGGGATTCCCACCGGTGGGACCTGGACCGGCGCGCGGGCCGATCTCGACGCGGCCTGGGCGCTCTTCCAGAACGTGAGCGCCCCGGCCCCTTCCGCCACCGGGTTCCTCCTCGCCGCCGCCATCGCGGTCTGGCTCGTGGCCGTCCTGGCCGACTGGGCGGCGTTCCGCCTCCGCTCCTCGGTCGAGTCGGTCGTACCCACGCTCGCACTCGTCGTGTTCGTCGCGATGTTCGGCGAGAGCCGTGGCCGCCTCACCACCACGCTGCTCTATCTGGCCGCACTGCTCGTTTTCATCGGGACCCATCGGGCCGCCCATCAGGCGACCACCGGCACCTGGCTCGGGGCCGAACAGGCGCGCCACGGGTATCGGGCGATTCTCGCCGGCACAGCGGGCCTTGCACTGGTCGCGATCGTCGCCGGTGGGGTCATCGGCCCATCGTTTCCCGGGGTCGACGACGAACCGATCGTGGACTGGAAGAACATCGGGGAGGGTTCCGACGACCCGTCGCGGGTCGTGATCAGTCCGCTCGTGGACATCCGCGGACGTCTCGTCGACCAGCAGGACGTCGAGGTCTTCACCGTGCGCAGCGACCAGCGCTCCTACTGGCGCCTGACCGCACTCGACACGTTCGACGGACTCGTCTGGAAGTCGCGTGCGGACTACGACGATGCGAGCGGCACACTCCCGAGCGACTTCACCTCGGGAACCACGGTCGTGACCTCCAGCCAGGAGTTCCGCATCAGCGCGCTCTCGCAGGTGTGGCTGCCGGCGGCGTTCGAACCGAGAACGCTGACGAACCTGACCGACGTCGGCGTGAGCTACGAGCCGACGTCGGCGACCCTCATCGTCGAGAACGGCCGACCGACTTCCAACGGTCTGCGCTACCAGACCACCTCCGCCCTCCCCCGCTTCGACCCGGCGGTCCTGTCATCCGCGAACGCGCCACTGCCCGACGAGATCACCGGGGGATTCCTCGCTCTGCCCGAGAACTTCTCCCCGACCGCCGCAAGCCTGGCCGTGGAACTCACCAGCGGCATGACCACCCCGTATGAAAAGGCCCTGGCCCTCCAGAACTACTTCCGCAACGACTTCACCTACGACCTCGACGTCGCTGCGGGCCACTCGACCGACACCATCGAGGAGTTCCTCGCCCTCGGCCGCGGCTACTGCGAGCAGTTCGCCGGGACCTTCGCCGCAATGGCGCGGGTGATCGGACTCCCGAGCAGGGTCGCCGTGGGGTTCACCCCCGGCGACGAGGTGGAACCGGGCCTCTACAGCGTGCGGGGCGAACACGCCCATGCCTGGCCCGAGGTGTTCATCACCGGCGCGGGCTGGGTGGCGTTCGAGCCGACGCCCGGACGCGGCGCCCCCGGCGCCCAGAACTACACCGGCGTCGCCGAGCAACAGGACGAGTCGGGGCCCTCCACCACGCCGACCACCCGCGTGGAGACGCCCGGCGACAGCTCCGCCACGCCCACCCCCGATCCGGGATTCGAGGATCCGGGCGGCTCGGACACCGTCCCCCCCGGTGACGAGGTGGCCTCAGGGGCGGACCCCGGCCCGGCCGGCGGTTCGGGTGCCCTGCGCGCCACGCTCGTCGTCCTCGGACTCATCGCAGTCGTCGTGGTGGGGCTCGTCCTCGGCGTGCCCGCTCTCGCCGACGCGCGCCGACGCCGTCTCGTCGCACAGGTCGGCGACGATGCAGCCGGCAGGGTGCGCCTCGCGTGGAACGACATCGCCTCGGTCGGTCACCGCATCGGGGTGACGCCGACGGCGACGGAGACGCCCGTCGAATACGCGGGTCGCCTCGGCCGTTCCCTGGGGATCGATTCAGGCGCCAGCCGCCGCCTCGGGGTGGCCGCCGAGATGGCCGCGTTCGCCGCTGCGGCACCGGGCGAACCTCTCGTTCGCGACGCCGAAGCTGCGAGGGACGCGATAACCGAGTCGGCCGAGGCGAAGATCTCGGTCACCGCACGACTCCGGTGGCGCATGGACCCCCGCCGTCTCTTCGGCTGAGGGGGCCGGTCAGTCGGCCCGCCGGGTCAGTCCGGGTCGCCACCCTCGCGTTCGCGACGGAACCGGTCCCGCATCCGCTGACCGGTATTGCCCAGGACATCCTTGAAACCGCCGCCACGCATGTTCTGTGCGATCTGTTGGAGACCCACCCGGCCGAGCCGACGTGCGTTGCGTTCGAAGAACAGGGCCGAACCCAACATGACGAGGAAGCCGCCGAACGAGAAGTAGAAGGAGATCGACAGCGTGAAGATCAACACACCGACCCCGACGATGAAGCCGAAGGTGGCCCAGCGCAGGTTTCGGAACGCGTGCGTGTAGACCGTCGTCGACCCGACCTCTTTCGCGAGACCGGGATCGGTCTCGTAGAGCTGGGCCTCGATCTCACTGAGGATGCGTTGCTCGTCCTCGGAGAGGGGCACTGTCACTCCCGTTCGCGGTGGAGGCCGCAGCGACCCCCGTCTTGTCCCGACCATCTTCTCACAGGGCCACTCCCCTAACAACGCGTAGCGGGGGTTGTTCCTAGCCCACCTCGTCCGGTCCCCATGGGCGGTCGCCCGGCCCGGGACGCCCGCGCCCCGCCACCGACGCCCTGCCGATGGCGCCCGGACCGAAGCGCTCCCGGATCGTGTCCAGCGCCGAATCGAGCTCACTCCACGCGGGCTCACCGAGGTCGTCGAGGCTGAGCTGGCGCACGGTGCCGTCGACGAGACCCGACACGGCCACTCCCAGCAGTCGGACCCCGGCCTCGACGTCGACGCCCACCGCCAGCGCGCGCGCCTCGCGGGCCACCAGCGCGGCGGTGTCGGTCGGATCGGGCAGGGTGCGACTGCGCGTCACCGTGCGGAACCCCCCGTCACGCACCTTGACCGTGACCGTACGACCGACGAGGCCGGCCTCGCGGAGGCGCCGGGCCACCGCATCGGCGAGTCGGATCAGTTCGGTGTCGACGCGCTGACGATCCCGCAGGTCGTGGGCGAAGGTCTCCTCGTGGCTGATCGACTTCGGCGCCGCGTCGGGAACGACCGCGCGGTCGTCCTCACCGGTCGCCAGAGCATGAAGGTGACCGCCGACACCGTCGCCGAGCGCGGCGCGCAGGGTGTCGGGGCCGACCGCTGCGATGTCACCGATCGTGGTCACGCCGAGGCGGTGGAGCTTGGCGAGGGTGACGGGACCAACGCCCCACATCGCCTCGGCCGGCAGCGGCAGCAGGAAACCCTCCTCGTCGTCGGGAGGGACCTCCAGCACGCCTGCGCCCGGCACCGGCCCAGTGCGAGCCGGGCGCGGTTTCGCCTGCTGGGAGGCCAACTTGGCCAGGAACTTGGTCCGGGCGACCCCCACGGTGCAGCTGAGGCCCTCTCTCTCGGTGATCTCCTCCCGCAGCCGGTGGGCGATCACGACCGGTGACCCGAGCAGACGGACCGCGCCCGAGACGTCGAGGAACGCCTCGTCCAGGGAAAGTGGCTCGACGAGGGGGGTGACCGACCGGAAGATGTCCATCACGCGGCTGCTCACGGACCGGTAGAGAGCGTGGTCACCGTCGAGGAACACCGCCTCGGGGCACCGCCTCCGGGCCGTCACCGACGGCATCGCCGAGTGGACGCCGTAGGACCGTGCCTCGTAGGAAGCTGCGGCCACGACCCCACGTCCGCCCGAACCACCGACCACGACCGGTCGTCCACGGAGCTCGGGGCGGCGCAGGAGTTCCACGGACACGAAGAACGCGTCCATGTCGACGTGGAGGATCGCGGCGCCGGGTGCGGCCACGACCCCAGTCTCGCACGAGTCGCCCGGCGGCGGTGACTCAGTCGAAGCTTCCGGGAGCGTCCTCACCGCGTTCGACGACGAGCGGCGGGATCAACTCGACCGATCCGCTCGGGACGGTCCCACCCTCGGCGCCGCGCTCGACGACGAGCGGCGGGATCAACTCGACCTCCGGCTGAAGCGCCGGAGCCGCGCCGGGCTCCGCCTCGCCGGTGCGCTCGCGGACGGTCACGCGACCCTCGGCGTCACGTTCGGCGACGAGCGGCGGTGCGAGCTCGACCTCGGTGTCGAAGACGACTGCCTGGCCGACACGACTGCCTGTGTCGGCGGGGTCGGCGGATCCGTCGTTCAAGATGAACACGAGCGAGCCCACCGCGGTCGCCCCGACGAGAATGCCGGCGGCGGGGATGATGACCTTGCGCCGCAGCAGGCGGGTGCGGGCCGAGACGATGGCGGGGGGCTCGACCATCAAGGTGACGAGCTTCGTCTTCACGACGTCCGTGTCGATCAGCAACGCGCTCGAGAGGACGGCGAGGTCGACGTCACGCAGCGGAATCGGGGTTCCGGGCTCGATGCCGCGCAGCGTGTACACCAGCGCGAGGTACTGCGTCAGGATCTCGTCGGTGTCACCGCTGACCGCACGGCTGCCCTCGCCGGCGGCGATCGTGCCCCGATCGAGGTCGATGACCAGATCGGCCCGCGCCGGTACGAGTTCGCGCACCTCGACATCGAGGGCGCGGGCTACGGCCTCCACGCCCGCCGCGTCGAGACGCGCGTCGCCGTCCTCGACGGCCCGTAGGGTCGCCTCGGTGAAGACGGCGCCCGCACGGGCGGAAACCTCTGCGTGCGTGAGTCCCCGCTGTTCGCGGGCACGTCGCAGAACCACCCCCAGGCGCTGGGCCGGCACGAGATCCACGTCAACCGTCGAGTCGTTCACCTTGTCCTCATCGGCCGGCCGGACCCGCTCTTTAGGCCTCGGCATCATAGAGTGGTGACGTGACCGACAGGGACCCCCGCCGGGACGCGATGCCACCCCGCCGAGCCCGATTCCTCGCCATTGCGGCCATCGTGGTGGCGGGCGTGTGCGGTGCGCTGATCGGCTTCGCGTTCACAGATCTACAGTGCGACGGCGACTGCGACGTACTCATCGGTGCCAGCACCGTGATCGGGGCCGTCGTCGCCGCCGGCGGTGTTGCGATCGTGGCAGTGCTCACTCTGCGGGCGATGGACGAGTGGCAGACGATCACCGAACGCGATGCGGGGGACGACCCGGCGCCCCGCGGCCGGACGTGAACGTCGACCCGACCGAACTGCGCCTGCTGGCGGTACACGCAGCGACCACCACCGCCGCCATGGTCAGAGACCGGATCGGCGACACGGGCAGCGTCCACGTGAAGTCGTCCGGAACCGATCTGGTCACCGAGGTGGACCGGGCGGCGGAGGAACTCGTCACGACGCTCGTGCTCGCGGCACGCCCCGACGACGGCGTCGTCGGCGAGGAGGGCGGCGCTGTGACCGGAACCAGCGGTGTCCGCTGGATCGTCGACCCGATCGACGGCACAACCAATTTCGTCTACGGACATCCGGGCTTCGCCGTCTCGATCGCAGCGGAGCACGAAGGGCGGGTCGTGGCCGCAGCAGTGTCGGATCCGCTGCGCGCCGAGACGTTCGCCGCAGCTCGCGGCCATGGTGCCGCCCTCGACGGCCGCCCCATCACAGTGCGCGCCGCCGTCCCGCTCGACCGGGCGCTCGTGGCGACCGGTTTCTCCTACGACCGCGGGCGTCGCCTCGAGCAGGGCAGGGTCGTCGCCGAACTGCTGGGCCACGTCCGCGACATCCGTCGGGTCGGCGCGGCGTCACTCGATCTGTGCTGGGTCGCGTGTGGTCGGGTCGACGCCTACTTCGAACGGGGCCTGAACCTGTGGGACTACGCGGCCGGCGCGCTCATCGCCACGGAAGCCGGCGCGGCGGTGTCGGGACTCCACGAACCCGACCCGTCGCCTGCCTACCTCGTCGCGTCGACGGCGCAGATGGCGCCCGGACTGCTCTCACTGCTGCGAACCCTCGAGGCCGTCACGGAGCGATGACGACCGTCCCGGCGCTCAGCGCCGGCGACAGGACCTGCACGCTGCGACCCGCCACCACACCGATCTCCACGTCGACGAAGTCGGTGCGCCCCGAGGGCGCCACCACCTCCACCGCGTAGCCACGCAGGTCCCGTGCCACTATCGCCTCCGCAGGTACGAACAAGCCCGACGTCGTGGCACCGGTGACCGTCACCGTCACAGGTGTCTGGTCCACCTCGGGAAGATCCGTGCCCACCACGTCGACCGTGACCGAGAACCTGCCCGGATCGTCCTGCGACGGCCGTACCGCTGTGATCGTTCCGGGCACGTTCACGCCGTCGGGGAGTTCGACGTCGACAACCCCGCCGACGGCCACGAGCCCCCGGTCCTGCAGGTCGACCTCGAAGCCGACCTGCCTGTCGACGGAGGTGACCGCGAGCACCGGCGTCGAGTCGGCGAGGTTGGTGCCCTCGACGATGACGAACCGCTCGCCGGCGATCTCGACCGGTGGTGACGGTCCGACCACCCGCAGCGACGTCGGGGCGAACACGATGTCACCGAGCGCGACCTCTCCCGTGGCCTCGATCCCGAGGGACCTCTGCCACGTGGCGACGACCTCGGAGGTCGCCTCGTCGAACGTCTCATCGACGGTGAGCGTGCCGTCGGGGTCGTGGCCCTCGTCGACGAGCCACCGTTCGAGTTGGGCCACGTCGGGCCCGTCGGTGACCTCGACCGCGAGCGTCCTGAATGCGGGCTCGACACCCGGGAGAAGGATGACCGGTCGACCGTCACGCTCGAAGAGCACATCACCCGGGTCGATGATGTGATCCGAGGGTGGGAGGTCCGTGATCGTGACCCTCGGTTCGGGCGTAGGGGTCGGGATGGCCTCGCCCCCGATGGGCGCAGGCTCCGAGTCCGCGTCCTCCTCGGAGTCCTCCTCGGCTTCGGGGATACGCACGACGACCAGGAACTCGTCGGAGTAGTTCATCTCGCCGTCGAAGGTGAACGACGGCGCAACCGAGCGCTGTTCGACCACCACCGAGTCCCTGGCGGCGACGGGCCCGGCTTCCTCGTCGTCGCCGGCGATCCGGCCGGCGGCGAACGCGGCGAACACGACCAGCGCAATGGTCACGACGACGAGCCCGGCGAGAACCACCCGCGACGTCCTCTCGGGCGGACCGTCCCCGGTATCGTCGTCCACCGGCGCCTCGTCAGCCACTGCGCAACGCCTCCGTCGGCGAGAGGCGCGCCGCCCTGGTCGCCGGATACAGACCCGCCACCGCCCCGATCACGAGAGCGGCCACGAAACCACCGGCCATCGCCACCGGTGGCAGGACGATGTCCCAGCCCTGACTCGACGAATAGCCGGCCGTGACGAGCGCTCCGAGCGCCACGCCGGCGAGTCCGCCGATCGCCGAGAGCACGAGAGCCTCCGTGAGGAACTGACGTCGGATGTGGGCGCGGGTGGCGCCCAGAGCGCGCCGCAGACCGATCTCGCTGCGCCGCTCGATGACCGCGATGACCATGACGTTCGCGATGCCGATACCGCCCACCAGCAGCGCGACCGCGCCGAGGCCCAGGAACAACGACGTGAACGCCGAGTCGGCCGCGGCCTCCGCCTCGAGCGCGTCCGAGGGCCGCGAGACCTCGACCTCCTCCGGTTCGGCGGGGTCGACGGTGGTCGCGAGGACGTTGCGGACGTCCTCGACCGCGTCGGGGGCGGTGCGGATGTACACGGTGGACGGGTTCGGGTCCGCGCCGAGGAGATCCAGGGCGATCTGGTCCCCGATGATCGCCGCCCGGTCCAGGTTCGGCGCGAGCGGGAACTCCTCGAGAATCCCGATCACCGTGAACCACTCACCGCCCACGAGTACCTGGATGCCCTGATCGACGCGTTCGACGCCGAGGCGTTGCGCGCTGACCGATCCGAGTACGACGTTGGGATAGGCACCGGTCGCATCGTCGATGAACGAGCCACTCGCGATGACACCGTTGAGCGTCGAGAGCAGTTGCTCGTCGGCGGCCACGACGTCTATCCCACCGGTCGCCTCGGGGTTGACGAACTCGTTGCGCAGGACGTCGGCGTCCACCGGGATGGTCGCGGTCGCCTCGCGGACAGGACCGATCCGACGCACCGCCGAGGCGGCGTCGCGGGGGAAGACCCCGTCGCCCGCGCCGATCCCCTGGCCGACCGAGGCCGTCAACAGGTTGGTTCCGAGAGCCTGGATCTGCTGTCGGAGATCCGCGCGACTCGACTCGGAGAGACCGAGGACACCCACCATCGCAGCGATGCCGATGCTGATCCCCAGAGCCGAGAGAACCGTCCGGAGGCGACGGCTGCCGAGCCCGGCGCTGCCGACGATGAGAGTGTCACGGACCCCGAGCCGACTGACTCCGAGATCCGACGCGCCGTCGTCACGACTCATCGATCGGCCCTGAGTCCGGCCAGACGGCTGTCAGTGGTCACCAGTCCGTCACTCAGATGGATCTGGCGTGGGAGTGAATCCGCGATCTCACGGTCATGGGTGATGACGAGGATCGTCCGCCCCGATTCGTTGAGCTCGCGCAGCAGGTCCATGATCGCCCGACTCGTCTTCGAGTCGAGGTTGCCGGTCGGTTCGTCGGCCAGGAGGATCGACGGTCGGCTGACGACGGCGCGGGCGACTGCGACCCGTTGACGCTCACCGCCGGAGAGTTCGTTGGGGTAGTGGTCGAGACGGTGGCTGAGCCCGACCTTCACGAGCGCCTCGGCTGCCAGGAGTCGCCGCTCGGCGGCCGGGCGACCGCTGTAGAGGAGCCCGTTGGAGACGTTGTCGAGGGTGGTCATCCCCGACAGGAGGAAGAACTGCTGGAAGACGAACCCGATCAGGTGTGTGCGCACCGCGGACAGGCGCCGGTCGGAGAGCTTCGAGACGTCGTGTCCCCCGATCCATACCGACCCCGACGTCGGCTGCTCGAGCGTGCCGATCACGTGCAGCAGGGTCGACTTGCCCGACCCCGACGGCCCGACGATCGCAGCGAGTTCACCGTGGTCGATCCGCATCGACACCCCACGGAGCGCATCGACCGGCGGATGACCCGGGTAGGACTTCTTGACGTCGCGCATCAACAGCGCCGCGTCGGCGGGATCGCCATCGGCCCTCACCCCGGCACCACCAGCGAGTCGCCCGGCGAGACCGCCCCGTTGGTGACCTCGACCACGCCGTCCTCGAAGGTGCCCAGTTCCACCCCGACGAGCCGGGTGACACCTGTCTGGCCGACGACCTCGACCGCGAATCCCCCTTCGGCCAGCGAGACGAGGGCCCGTACGGGCACCACCACCGCACCGGGGATCGCCTCGTCGACGACCTTGACGGTGACGGGTCCCTCGCTGATGGCGCTCGGGCTGTCCCCCACCAGGTCGATGCGTACCTGGACGGTGGCGACCGGCTGGGCCTGCCCGGTCGACGCCATCACGGCGACCGTGCTCCGCTCGCTCACCACGGCATCGGCAGTCGTGTCGTCGGGGAACTCCACCACGACCGGGTCGCCGACCTCGAGTTCGTCGAGATCCTCCACGGGGAGGGCCACCTCGACGCGCTGCGTCGACGCCCGGACCTCCAGGACCGGGTCACCCGCGGCGACGTCGCCCGCATCCGGCACGAGCAGCGTCGCGACGGTCGCTCCCGGCGGGACCTCGACGAACAGGGCGCTCGACACGTCGACGTCGATTCCCCGGGCGCCGGCCCATCCGGCCCGGTCTGCGAAACCGGCCCTCGGGAGCTCACGGTCGATGTCGGCGGTGTCGCCACCGATGAGCGCCTCACCGACATCATCGGGATCGACGAGTGCGATCACCGGTCGGCCTCCGACCTGGAACACGACGTCACCGTCGCCGACCGGGGTCCCCACCGCCGGCAGGGACCCCACGGCCCCCTCCGAGGTGCGCTCCACGGCGGGAGGGGCCTCGACCTCCTCGTCCTCGGCGGGTTCGGTGGTCTCATCCTCAGCTGTCTCGTCCAGGGGAGGTTCTGGCGGCGTCACCACCAGAGTGGCCCGCTGTTCGAGCAGCGTGAGTTCGACCAGTTCGGCGCCGGCATACACCGTTGATCCGACGACGGGTGCATCCGCGACCCGCACCGGCCCCGCGACGACGGTGACCGCGCCGCTCGACACGACCCCGTCGACCTCGACGCTCAGCGACTCCTGCCAGTCACGCACAGCCTGCTCGGTGGCCGCGTCGTAGTAACCGTCGACCACCAGGGTTCCGCCCGCATCGAAGCCCAGAACGGCGAGGTTCTCCTCCACGAGGAGCACATCGTCGCCTGCCCCGGTTGCGGGCCCCACGTCGCGGTACAGGGGCGTGTCGCCGTACCAGACGACCACGGGCTCGCCGTTCAGATGAAGGAGCACATCGCCGCGGTCGAGTTCCTCGTCGTCAGCGGGGGCCGAGGTGACGAACCCGTCGACGGGCGAACTGACCGCGCCGGTCGCGCCGAAGCCGAGGACCCCGTCGTAGGTCCGGAAGGAGACGAGATCAGCGGTCGTCACCTCGGCGACGGCGAGCAGGCCGCCGGCATCGACCGTCTCGCCGTCGTCGCCACCACCGCCGCCGACGGCGGCACCGATGGCCACCGTCCCGAGGATCCCCACGAGCAGGCCGATGACCACGAGGGGCCAACGGCGGCGCCGCCCGGCCGAACGGACGGCCTGGAGTTGCTGCGCGAGCTCGCGTTCAGTGCGGTCGCCGCTGCGGGGGGCCGTCACAGGCTCAGCTTCCGCCGCCGCCGATGCCGGCGAGGATCGAGTCGCACGCCTCGAGTGCGGCCGAGACCGCAGGGTCGTCCGCGTCGACCCCGTAGAGCCCGGCGATGAACTCGAAACGGTCGGCATCAGCATTCGAGCCCGCACCACTGAGGTCTCCGGCGGCGAGGTCCACGTCGCCCACATCGAGCCCCTCGTCGCGCAGACACTCACCGTGGTTCACGACGGCCTCCTGGAGACCGTTCACGAGCGTTCCGAGCTGACCACCGAACGTGACGTCGGCGATCAGCGGCGAGCACGCGACGAAGGCCTCACCCAGGGCACCGCTCTGGAGATCGAGACCGAGCAGCCCCTCGATCGAGAACGTCATCAGTCCATCCTGGGCGACCTCGGGGTCCGGGAACCCCTCGACGCCACCCTCGCGCATGCACTGCGAGAACTCGAGCGCCGACTCCTCGTCCGAGCGCGCGGGTTCGGCCCCGTCGTCGGTCGCCGCCGCGTCGGTACCGCCATCGTCGGAGGCGCCGTCATCTGTGAGCGTCGCGACGGCGTCGTCATCGTCGCCGCCGCCGCCGCAGGCAACTGCCAGCAACGCCAGGGAGGCGACGACCGCGAGCAGCACGGTACGTCCGCTGCGGCGCCGGGACTCGGACTTGTCATTCGACGGAACCATGGAAACCTCCTGGGGGACTCCTCGCGATGATCGCCCACGGAGATGATCGCGACCTGAGATGATTCTGAAGAGATCCTGAAGCCATCGCGGGCGCGATCCGATGCCGTCGTAGCATCCGGTCATGGCCACCTCCCCGGATCGGTCCACATCGTCGGTGATCCTCGTCGTCGAGGACGACCGGGGTGTGCGCGAATCACTGGGTGTGGTCCTCACCCACGAGGGCTACAGCGTCGAACTCGCCGAGTCCGGAGAAGCCGGCCTCGCCGTTGTCGACGCCGTGCGCCCCGACGTCGTGGTCCTGGACCTCAACCTCGGCGGAATCTCGGGGCTCGACGTGTGTCGCCGCCTCCGTGACCGCGACGACACCGTCCCGGTCCTCATGTTGACCGCCCGTGACGACATCGCCGACCGCGTCGCCGGTCTCGACGCCGGAGCCGACGACTACCTCACCAAACCGTTCGCTCTGGACGAACTCCTCGCGAGGGTCCGCGCGATGCTGCGCCGCCGGGAGGTCCCGCCCCCGGCACCCGGCGCGGTCGGCCGGATCGGTGATCTCGTCGTGGATCCGGCGACCCGCCGGGTCCGGCGTGGTGACCGCGAACTGACGCTGACCAAGATCGAGTTCGATCTCCTCGCCCTCCTGGTGGCCAACGCGGACGTCGTGTTGAGCCGCGACCTCATCTACGACCGCATCTGGGGCTACGAAGAGGACCTCGCGTCGAACTCCCTCGAGGTCTTCATCTCCGCACTGCGACGCAAGACCGAAGAGGCCGACGAGCCCCGACTTCTCCACACGGTGCGCGGCGTCGGCTACGTGGCACGCGAACCATGAGCCTTCGCGTCCGGCTCGTGCTCGTCGTCGGTTCCATCGTGGCCGTCACGGTCGCAACCGTGGCGGGGACGGCCTGGTGGCTGGCCACGCGCGAGATCCGCGAACCGACCGACGACCTGGTGGACGGCAGGATCGCTCTGCTCGTGGACGGCGCCGTCGACGCCGGCATCGACGCGACCGCATCCGGTGCCGCTCTCGAGACCATCCGGGTCCAGTTCGATCTGGACCTACTCGTCAGGGAGCTGTACCTGCAGTACCTCGACGAGTCGGGTGAACCGGCCAGCACTGTCGTGTTCCCCGTCAGCGAGACCGACCGGGCGATAGCGCGCGGGGAGGTCGCCGAACCGGTTCGGCGGACGGTCACCGTCGACGGCACGGAACTGCGCGTCGTGACCGCACCGATGCCGGGTGGAGCGGTCAGCCTGGGCGAGGACGTCACCCAGTCCGAACGGGCGATCGACGACCTGCGCAACCAGTTGCTCGTGGCGGGTGGCATCGGCGTCCTGGCTGCCGCGGCGATCGCACTGGTCGTCGCACGACGGATCGCCCTCCCCGTCGCCCGGGTTGCCGACGCCGCCGAGCAGCTCGCTGCGGGCAGGGACGCGCCGGGCAGAATCGAGGTCGACGGAACCGGTGAGATCGGCCGCCTCGCCGAGAGCTTCAACCGGATGCTGAGCGCTCTCGAGGTCTCGCGTGAACAACAACGACGTCTGGTCGCGGACGCGAGCCACGAGCTGCGGACCCCGCTCACGAGCCTGAGGATGAAGATCGAACACCTCGGGCGGAACCCGGACCTCGCTGACGACAGCCGTCAGGCGCTCCTCGACGACGCGGTGACGGAATTCGTTGCGCTGAGCGACCTGGTCAACGAGCTGGTCGTGCTCGCCACCGACTCGGGCGAGATCGAAGAGCAGCCCGAGACCGTGCCGCTCGGTCGTCTCGTCACGGCGACGGCCGAGCGTGCGGCGCGCCGCACGGGCCGTAGCATCGAGGTACAGGCCACCGACGCGGAAGTCGAGCTACGACCCCGCCTCGTCGACCGCGCCCTCGCCAATCTGCTCGACAATGCAGACAAGTACAGCCCGGAGGGCGAGCCGATACGGGTCGTCGCCACCGCAGGACGCATCGAGGTCCATGACCGCGGGTCCGGAATCCCCCTCGGCGAGCGTGACGCCGTGTTCGACCGCTTCTACCGCGGACCCGGATCGCGCAACCGCACGGGCAGCGGAATCGGGCTCGCGATCGTGCGCCGCGTGGCGGAACTCCACGGGGGTGAGGTGTTCGTCGGAGGCCCCCCTGAAGGCGGTGCGGTGGTGGGTTTCACGCTCTCCGGAGACGACCGACCACCGTCGGACGCCGACGATGGGGCACAATGATCAGCGATCCCCGACCAGATCGCCGGAGAACGCCCGAGTGGGAACCCGCATCCTGACAGTCGAAGACGACGAACGCATCCGCACCGTCGTCGCCCTGGCCCTCGAGGACGAGGGCTGGGAGGTCGCAGAGGCCGAGTCCGGCGAGGACGCTCTCGCCTCGTTCAAGAAGGACCCCGCCGACGTCGTACTCATCGACATCATGCTCCCCGGCATCGACGGCTTCGAGGTCTGCCGGTCGCTGCGGCGCGTCAGCGACGTCCCCATCGTCATGGTCACCGCCCGTGCCGACACCCATGACGTCGTGGCGGGCCTGGAAGCGGGTGCCGACGACTACCTCACCAAGCCTTTCGCTCCCAAAGAACTCTCCGCGCGGATCCGTGCCCTGCTCCGGCGGGCCCGTCCGACGGATCCCGAGCTGACCCAGATGCGGTTCGGGAACCTCGAGATCAGCCCCGACGAGGGCCGCGTGGCCGTCGACGATGAAGAGGTCCATCTCACCAAGACCGAGTTCCGTCTCCTCGTCGAACTCGCTTCCAGCCCAGGCCGCGTCTTCAGCCGCGAGGTACTGCTCGAACGGGTCTGGGGCTACGGCTACTTCGGCGACGGTCGCCTCGTCGACGTGCACATCCGCCGGCTGCGGATGAAGATCGAGGGGGACCCGGCGAACCCCGACCACGTGGTCACCGTCCGCGGGCTCGGCTACAAGCTCCAGGGCTGAATTGGCCGACTCGACGCCGACGTGGCGCTTCGGCCTCCGCCGGCGGATCACCCTGGCCTTCGGCCTCGGCGCACTTCTCCTGTCGATCATCTTGTCGGTGCTCACCTACTCGCTGACGCGCGACAACCTCGTCAGCCGACGCGAGGAGACGGCCCTCGTACGGGTGGGTAACAACGCGGTGAGGGTCAACGCGCAGCTGCGGGGCGACACACCACTCGAGACCGCCCGGGCCCTCGTCGAGAGCCTCAACACCGCGGGCGGCTCGCTGCCCGTCCTGCGGATCTCCGACCAGTGGATCCCCGCCAACCCCGTCGAGTTCACCCAGGCCGAGATCGACCCCCAACTGCTCACGCTCGTGGTCGACCAGTCCACTCCAGCCCAGATGCGTTACCGCCAGCGCGAGGCCCCCTTCCTCGTCATCGGGGTCCCGCTGCCAGACCCGAATCTCGACGCGGACTACTTCGAGGCCGTCCCGCTCGACGACATCGAAGAGACGCTCGACTCGATGCTGCTCGCCCTGCTGGCCGGCGCAGCCGTCACGACGCTCGCCGGATTCGCCCTCGGGACATGGTCCGGTCGCCGGGCGCTGCTGCCCCTCTCCGACATCTCCGAGGCTGCAGAGTCGATCGCCGCAGGCGACCTCAGCACACGGCTCAGCGCCGAGGACGACATCGACCTCGAGCGGCTGTCAGCGTCCTTCAACCACATGGCCGAGGCGCTCGAGAACCGGATCGAACGCGACGCCCGTTTCGCGTCGGAGGTCAGCCACGAGCTGCGTTCGCCGCTCATGACACTCACCGCCTCGGTGGAGATCCTCCAGAGCCGCCGCGACGAGATGCCCGAACGCTCCCGCACCGCGCTCGATCTGCTGTCCTCGGACATCACCCGGTTCTCCCAGCTCGTGGAAGACCTCCTCGAGATCTCGCGCTACGACGTGGGCACGGCGCGCCTGCACGCAGAGCCGCTCCAACTCGACGAGGTCGTACGGTTCGCAGTCGACGCCTCGGGACACCACGACGTGGGCGTCATGACCTCGGTCGGCGCCGAGAATCTCGTCGTACTGGGCGAGAAGCGCCGTCTGGCGCAGGTGATGACGAACCTCCTCGACAACGCCGACAAGTACGGGGGCGGGGCCACCGCCGTACACATCTCCCGGAACGGGCCGTCTGCCACCATCGCCGTCACCGATGAGGGCCCGGGTGTCCCGGCTGAGGAGCGCGAGATCATCTTCGACCGGTTCTCGCGCGGCCGTGAGGGGGGCAGACGCGGCATGGGAACGGGCTCGGGCCTGGGTCTCGCACTCGTGGCCGAGCACGTCCGACTCCACGGCGGAACCGTCCGGGTGGATGACCGCGTCGACGGCCTACCGGGCGCACGCTTCGTCGTCGAACTCCCGATACACGGCGGGTCGGAATGATCCGCGCACCGCGACGACTCGCCGCGATGGGCGTCTGTCTCGCCTGCGGCCTGGCCGTGTGGGGCTGTGGTGTGCCCGACGACGGCGCACCGCGCACCATCATGGAGTCGGCTCTGCCGGCCGAGATCACCGACCCACCCACGACCACGTCGACGACGGCCGATGTCGCGACGTCCGTCATCGAGATGTTCCTCCTCGACGACGACCGCCTCGCGGCCGTCCCACGTGAGGTCATCCGGCCCGTCGAGGCCGCCGCCGTCCTCGAACAGCTCCTCGTCGGTCCGAGCGAGGAGGAACGCGCCGGCGGCCTCACGACACAACTGTCGTCGGGGTGGGAGCTGCGCAGCGTGGACCTCGCCGGGCGCACGCTCGTGATCGACCTCGGCTCGGAGACGATCGAGGTACTCGAGGGCCAGACCCAACGTCAGGCGATCGCCCAGATCGTCTTCAGTGCGACCGCCCTGGCGGGGGTGGACGACGTCCTCATCCAGATCGGCGGAAACCCCCGCCCTCTCCCCACCGACGATGGCGAGGCCGACGGCGCGACACCGGTCGACCGTGACGACTACCGCTCCCTCGAGCCGACAGGCTGAGGCTCACGCGAAGAAGGCCTGAGCACACCGCCAGAGGTCGGGGTCGACAGTCTTGAGGTGGGCGACGGCCTCGGCGAGCGGAATCCGCACGACCTTCCCGCTGCGTAGCGCGACCATCGAGCCGAAGTCTCCAGCGTGCACCGCGTCGATCGCCTCGATTCCGAACCACGAACACAGGACCCGGTCGTAGGCCGACGGCGTACCGCCCCTCTGGACGTGACCGAGGACCGTCACGCGTGTCTCGAAGCCGGTACGACGCTCGATCTCGTCGGCGACGAGCGAACCGACGCCACCGAGGCGGATGTGGCCGTACTCGTCGTGTTCGGGATCCGGGACGTCCATCGTCCCCTCGATGGGGCGCGCGCCCTCGGCGACGACGATCACCGATGCGAACCGCCGCTCGTGGCGACGCCGGAGTCGCTCGGCGACCTCTTCGATGTCGAAGGGCTCCTCGGGCACCAGGGTCACGGTGGCTCCACCCGCGATCCCCGCCCAGGTGGCGATGTGCCCGACGTGGCGGCCCATGACCTCGACCACCATCACGCGGTCGTGGGACTCGGCGGTCGTGTGCAGGCGGTCGATGGCATCGGTGGCGATCTGAACCGCGGTCTCGAAACCGAAGGTCATCTCCGTGCCACCGATGTCGTTGTCGATGGTCTTGGGGACCCCCACCACGTTCGCGATGCCCTCGTTCTGGATGCTGTTGGCGCACGACAGCGTGCCCTCGCCACCGATGACGATCAGTGCGTCGACCTCGCGGCCCGACATCACCGTCCTGACGCGTTCAGGGCCGTCCTCGAACATCCACGGGTGGACCCTCGAGGTGCCCAGCACGGTGCCACCGCGCGGCAACGTCCCACGCATCCGACTCACCGAGAGCTCTTCGAAGTCGTCGTCGAGGACACCCCGCCAGCCGTCCCGGAACCCGAGTACCTCGTCGCCGTAGTGACGTTCCGCTTTACGGACCACGGCGCGGATGACCGCGTTCAGGCCCGGGCAGTCACCGCCGCCGGTCAGGACGCCGACTCTCATCTTCTCCTCCGTCGGGTGGGGGTCGCGAGGATCGCGGCCAGTCTTGCAGGTCCCACGCCGGACTCCACCGGGTCGTCGCATTAGGGTCGGAACATGGCAATCGTGATCGCCATCGACGCCGGAACCACCGGGATCCGCACCATCGCGTTCGACGAGGACGGCCAACTCGTGGACTCCGCGTACCGCGAGTTCACCCAGCACTTCCCACGTCCGGGCTGGGTCGAACACGACGCCGACGAGATCTGGACCACCGCGGTCGCAACCCTCGCCGAGGTCATCGGCCGCTGTGACGGTCCGGTCGCCGCCATCGGCATCACGAACCAGCGCGAGACCGTCGTCGCCTGGGACCGCTCCACCGGCCGACCGCTGCACCGCGCCATCGTGTGGCAGGACCGCCGCACCACCCGGCGCTGCGACGAACTCTCCGAGGCCGGACACGTCGATCTGATCCGTTCGACCACGGGCCTCGTCACCGATCCGTATTTCTCGGCCACCAAGTACGAGTGGCTCCTCGGTCCCGGCGGAGTCGTCCCCGACGCCTCCCTCGCGCTCGGCACCGTGGACTCCTGGCTCACCTGGAAGCTCACCGGCGAGTTCGTCACCGAACCCTCCAATGCATCGCGGACCATGCTGTTCGACATCCGCGCGGGCCGGTGGTCGCCACAGCTGTGCGACCTGTTCGGCGTGAACGAGGCGATGCTGGCCGAGGTGCGACCGTCCTCGGGGGTGTTCGGTCACACCCGCGACGTCGCAGGCGTCGCCGACGGCGTTCCCGTCGCGGGGATCGCCGGAGACCAGCAGGCGGCGCTGTTCGGTCAGGTCTGTTTCGAGCCGGGTGAGGCGAAGAACACCTACGGGACGGGGTCGTTCGTGCTGATGAACGTCGGGTCGACCTGTCCCGAGCCGGTGGACGGCCTGTTGACCACGGTCGCGTGGGACCTCGACGGAACCCTCACCTACGCGCTCGAGGGCGCCATCTTCGTCACGGGTGCCGCGGTGCAGTGGCTCAGGGACGGCCTCGGCATCATCGGGGCCGCGTCCGAGCTCGAGGCCCTCGCCCTGTCGTGCGACGACACCGGCGGCGTGATGTTCGTACCCGCCTTCACCGGCCTCGGCAGTCCCTGGTGGGACCCCCGCGCACGCGGCACGATCGTCGGCATCACCCGCGGGACCGGCCGCGCGGAACTGGCACGCGCCGTCGTGGAATCGATGGTGCATCAGACACGTGACGTCGTGGACGCCATGACGACGGCATCGGGCCACGACGTCACGGCCTTGCGCGTCGACGGCGGAGCGTCCGCGATGGGCCTTCTCCTGCAACTGCAGGCGGACCAGCTCGGGGTGACCGTCGAGCGGCCGAAGACCGCCGAGACCACCGCGCTCGGCGCCGCCTACCTGGCCGGGCTGGCCGCCGGGGTCTGGGATTCACCCGACGACGTCCGCTCGCGCTGGGCGCTCGACGTGTCCGTATCCCCGGCGCAGGACCGAACCGGGGTGGACGAACGCCACGACCGGTGGCGCGAGGCCGTCAGCAGGTCACGCGACTGGGCCGTCGACTGAGTTGGCCGACCAGTCGACCGGGTCGGATCAGTCCGTGCCGTCGAGCTTCTCGAGGGTGCGCCGCAGGTTCCGAACGCCCTGTTTGATCCGGTGCTCGTTCTCGATGAGAGCGAACCGCACGTGGCCCTCGCCACCGGGCCCGAAGCCGACCCCGGGCGAGACCGCGACCTTCGCCTCACGAACGAGGTAGGACGCGAACTCGACGGATCCCATGTCCCGGTAGGGCTCGGGTATCGGAGCCCAGACGAACATCGTCCCCTTGGGCTTCTCGATCTCCCACCCGATGCGGGACAGGCCCTCGCACAGCGCGTCGCGGCGTCCCTGGTAGATCTCGTTGACGAGCTTGGGGTGGTCCGGTGCCTCGTTGAGCGTCACGGTCGCGGCTATCTGCACGGGCTGGAACATGCCGTAGTCGAGGTACGACTTGAGCTTGGCCAGAGCCTGGACGACCTCCCGGTTGCCGGCGAGGAAAGCCATGCGCCACCCGGCCATCGAGAACGACTTGGTCATCGAGTACAGCTCGACGGCGACGTCCTTGGCCCCTTCGACCTGCAGGATCGACGGGGGGCGGTAGCCGTCGAAGCCGATGTCGGCGTACGCGAAGTCGTGCACGATGATCACTTCACGTTCGCGGGCGAAATCGACCACACCCTTCATGAAGTCCAGGTCGACACAGGCAGTGGTCGGATTGTGCGGGAACGACAAGATGATCGCCCGCGGCCGCGGCCACGAGTACTCGAACCGCTCGCAGAGAGTGCCGAACATGTCTGCACCAGTGGAAAGCGGGATCTCACGGACCTCGGCGCCCGCGAACAGGGGGGCGTAGAGGTGGATGGGATATGACGGCGACGGCACGAGCACGGCGTCACCGGGCTGGGCGAGAACCCACATCAGATGCGACAGGCCCTCCTTCGCGCCGATGGTGTTGATGACCTCGGTCTCGGGGTCGAGATCGACACCGAAGCGGTGCAGGTAGAAGTTGGCGATGGCCTCGCGCAGCTTGGGAAGGCCCCGGCTCGACGAGTAGCGGTGATTGCGCGGATTGTGTGCGGCCTCGGTCAGCTTCTCCACGGCGATCTCCGGCGAAGGCAGGTCCGGATTGCCGAAGCCGAGGTCGACGATGTCGTCTCCCTGCCGTCGCCCTTCGACCTTCAACGAGTCGATGATGGTGAAGACGTACGGCGGGAGGTTCGTAATGCGGCGAAACTCCATGTTCACACCGTACCGACCCCTCCCCCCGGCGTCGCGGCACCCCGGAGGTCGGGCTCAGATCACGCTGCGCGCGAGCATCGCGGCGCCGAGCGCACCGGCGATGTCGCCGTACGCGGCCGGGACGACCGCGGGCGCCGGTCGGTGGTCCCGCTCGATCATCGTCGCGTCGATCTCGCGCCTGACCGCAGCGAAGAACGGCGGACCGATCTCGACCAGTCCCCCGCCGATGACCACGACCCCGGGGTCCAGGGTGAGGACGAGCGCCTCCACTCCGACCCCGATCCATCGCGCGACCTCGTCCAGCAGCGACAGCGCGACGGGGTCACCGTCGCGGGCCATCGCCGCCACGTGTTCGCTGCGGATCGCGTCCACCTCGCCCGCAGCGACACGGATCGCTTCCGCATCTCCCGTCGCGGCGGCGCTCCGGGCCATGCGCGCCAGCGCAGTGCCCGACGCCATCTGTTCCCAGCACCCCCGTCGGCCGCACACGCACTCCGGGCCGTCCGGGACGATGCGCATGTGCCCGACCTCCCCGGCGAATCCGTTCTCGCCCCGGGCGAGTCCACCGTCGCGGATGACCGCCGCGCCGATTCCGGTGCCGAACGCGACGAAGACGCCGGTCGACACACCGACGGCTGCACCCGACGTCAGCTCGGCGAACGCGGCTGCATTGGCGTCGTTGTCGACGACGACGGGGACCCCGAGCGCGGCGCCGAGTTGCTCTCGTAGCGGGAACTCGACGAATGCCGCGATGTTGGGCGAGGTGCGTACGACTCCGAGCCGATCCACGAGACCCGCACAACCCACCCCGACGGCACCCGGCCCCCCGGGGACCAGTTCGGTGGCGAGTCTCACGATGCCCTCGACGATCCGATCGGCGTGTTCGGGACGTTCCATCCGCAGCTCGCGGTCCACCGTCGCGCCCGCCCCGATCGTGACCGCGCGCAGCGACGTGCCTCCGATGTCGACACCGACGACGGGCGCGTCCCTCACGAGATGTCGACGCGGCGCAGACCGCCGCCTGCGGCACCGTCGTCGCGTGAACCACGGCCGGGACGCCCCTGCGCCTCGAGATACGCCCCGACCACGGCGGCCAGTGCCGCAGCGGCGCGCCGGGCCTGGTCGGGATCGGCCAGCGTCGCCTCCGCCGCGTCGAGAAACGACCGGGCCGCCGCGATCAGTTCGAGTCCCGCCGCCTGGAGGTGGGCGACGCCGTCGAGGGCATCGCCCAGGGGGTCCTCCCCGCTCACCGTGCGGCCATCGCGGTCGGCGATTCCGCGAGGGACCCGGGAGCGCCGAAACGGACGGTCAGGACGGCTCCGTCGAGCTTCGCTCCGGTCACCTCACGTGAGACCAGCGATGCGGGAAGGGCGAGGTGACGTCGGTGGGGACCGACCGAGACGACGAGATCGTCGCCGCGGCGAGCGGCGGCGAGATCCCCGCGCTCGACGAACGGCAGTGTCATCCGCAGTCGGGCGTGGTCACCGAGCACAGTCACGTCGAGGGAGTCCGCGTGGCTGAGTCGGTCGAGCGGGTCGTGCCCGCTCCACAGGGTGGCGCCCAGTTCTCCGACGACGGCGGTGCCGACGAGCTCACGCGGGTCGAACCCGCACGGCAGGATCGGCAGCGGCCCGAACAGGCCTCCGAGCGACTCCACGACGTCGTGTTGGCGCGTACGCCATTCGTCGAGACCACCGACATCGAGGTCCCGGTCCAGCACACGGTTGACGATCACGGCGTCCGGGGCGTAGCCGAACAACGAGAGGTACGTGTGGGTCCTTCGGGACTCGGCGATGACAACGGATTCGGCGTTGACGACGAGTCTGATCCTCGTGACGTCCGGGTCGCTCAGTAGCGCGTGGACCGCGCCGAGATCCCGGTGCAGGCCCGCCACTCCGTCGAGCACGGCCTCACCGGCGACGGGCATGTCGGTCAGGCGACCGAGCACCGGGGCGACCGCACGGTTGACCGCCCGGCCGACCGGGAACAGGCGCTCCATGTAGGACGACAACACGTTGGGCAGCGACAGCAGCCGGACCGTCTCCGCGGAGGGCCCGCAGTCGACGACCACCACGTCGAAGTCCCCGCTGGTGGCGTGACGACGGATGTCGGTGAGCGCGAACACCTCGTCGAGCCCGGGGAGCACGGCGAGTTCCTCGGCTTCGAGACCCGAGGCACCCGCCCAGCGGAACATCTCCACGAGCCAGGCGCGTACGACCTCCCACGACGACTCCAGCCGGCGCCGGGCATCGAGCTGCTGCGCCCAGAGATCCGGTGCAACCGCCGTCGGCTCGGGGTCGATCCGCTCACCGAGGACGTCGCCGAGCGAATGGGCGGGGTCGGCGGACAGGACGAGGGTGCGGGCGCCGGCCGCGGCGCACCGCAGCGCGGTGGCGGCCGCGACGGTCGTCTTGCCGACACCCCCCTTGCCCGTGAAGACCAGGATCGACGCGGGATCCGGTGTCGCGGCATCACCCACGGCGGCGAGCGGACGCCCGCCCGCCGTCATCGGACCTGTGCCTCGACCTGCGTGCGGAGCTGCTCGAGGGCGGACCGCATGATGCGGGCCTCGGCCCGCCTCTTCACGAAGCCCGGCAGTGGGACGACGATGTCGGCGACCAGGTGGTAGCTGACGAGCGTGCGGTCGTTGTCACCTTCGACCGCCTCGAAGAGGTACTCGCCGTCGAGTTGGCGCGTGACGTCACCCTCGACGAGCTTCCAGGCCATCCGCAGCGGATTCGAGCCGTAGAAGTACTGCAGCGTGTACGTGGTCGACCGGCCCATCGCCGCCGCCCGGAAGCACACGAGACCTCCCCGACCGTCGTCGTCGCGCCGCAGCACGGCGACCTCCTTCACGTCACTGGCCCACGTGGGGTAGTGCTCGAAGTCGACGGCCACCGCGAAACACCTCTCGGGCGGTGCGTCGATGATGGTCTGTTGGGTTGCCTGCTCCGACATCGGGTCAGTCTCCGGGAACGGCCGGCGGTGCCGGCGGAGGCCGTGGTGGCCTCTTGTGGTCGAGCTTGTCTCGCTTGGCGAACGAACCGTGGCCGGCGGCCCACAGACCGCCGAGCCCCAGCCCGAACAACGGCGCGAGGATACCGAACGCCAGCGAGGTGAAGGGTCGGATGCTCGCGGTCGTGAACGCGACCGTCAACTGGATGCCCAGTGCGGCGGCGAATCGGAGCCGTATGGGAAGGGCGACCGTCCCGGCGCCGAACCACACGCCGGCGACCGAGACCACCTCGAGACGCGACCGCTCCACGGCCGCAGCGAACGTGATCAACATGACGATCATGCCGATCGCGAAGAGGGCGAGCGCGGCGATGACACCGGTCAGGCGGAAGGTGTCGGGGGCGACGGTCGCGGCGACGGCGGTGACGGTGAAGACACCCGTTCCGACCCAGTTGGCGACGAGGGTTCCCCGGCCGTCCATCGTGTCGGGGACGAGAAGGCGGCGCACGGGGTCCAAGGATGCCAGGACGGGGCCGCGACGGCGAGACTTCAGTCCAAGACTGTCGCCAGTCGGCGGACCAGGACGTCGTAGGAGAACTCCTCCACGGCGCGGCGCCGGGCCGCTTCGCCCATGGCCGCCCGCCGCGCGGGGTCGTCGAGCAGGTCGGCGACGATGGCGGCCACCGCCGGAGCGTCCCGCGGCTCCGCGGCGATGATCCCGGTCTCGCCATCGGCCACCGCCTCGGCGGCGCCACCACTGCGGCCGGCGACCTGGGCGATCCCGGCGGCCGCCGCTTCGAGGAACACGATGCCGAATCCCTCCTCCTCCATGCCACCCCAGCGGCTGTGGCACAACATGACGAAAAGGTCCGCCATCCCGTAGACCGCCGGCAGGTCGGCGTCCGCCACGCGCCCGAGGAAGCGGACCGGTGCGTCGAGGCGCGCCGCGAGCCGCCGCAGACGACCCTCGTCGCGGCCACGTCCGGCGATCACAACCTCGAGGTGCGGGCGCGTCGGAGCGAGCCGCGCGGCCGCTTCGATCAGGACGTCCATCCCCTTTCGGCGCACGAGTCGCGACACGCTGACGACGACCTCGGCGTCCTCGCTCACGCCGAGGCGCCGGCGCGCCGCCGCGCGTCGGCTCTGGTCGAGAGGCACGAAGCGCCCGACGTCCACACCGGGTGGCACATAGGTGGCCTCCACCGGGTGTCCGACGAGCCGCTCGGCCTCCCCGTGGGCGTAACCGGAGGCGGACACGACGAACGACGCCTCCTCCACGGTGCGGGCGAGGGTCCTCCCGAGGATCGGAAGGCGTGCCGGCACGGTGACCTCCGCCCCGTGCAGAACCACACCGTAGGGAACCGACAGCGACGGGCCGGAGACGCCGATGGGCATCGCCGGGTCGAACAGGACCGATGCCGCCCCGATCTCCGCGGCCAGTGCGTCGATACGCCGGATCTGCGCCGGGGTGGGCAGCAGCCAGCCCTGGTCGGCGCGGACGACGCGATACCGCTGGGCCGCATCGAAGGCCTCGGCATCGTCGTGGGGGGTGGTGTAGACCGCGAAGGAGTCCGCCGGGAGTCGTCGCCACAGCTCCCACAGGTAGTTCTGGATCCCCCCGATCTTGGGCGGGAAGTCGTTGGTGACGAGCAGGTGGGTCATGGTGGTCCCACAGCGAGATCGGGACGCACAGCCACGTCCGCGGACATCTCCGATGCGACAGGTCCGTCCGCGTCCGGCGCCGGAACCAGTTCCGACACGAGGTGCCCCAGACCGAGGCGGCGGGCCGCCCATACGGCGTGGGCGACGATGATCTCGTCGGGGGAACCCAGCGCGGCACGCAGGACCGTGATCACCGACGGGTCCGTCGGGTCGCCGACGTTGCCGAGGACGACTAGGGCGTTGCGGCGCAGGTAGCGCGGCTCACGGCGGGGGATGTACCACCGGCCGTACGAGGCCAGCAGCGTCTCGTCATCGGCGGCGAGCATCGCCACGACGTCCGTGGTGCTCACGGCATCGGCCTCGGCCTCCGGTGCGCGTCCGAGCTCCACCCGGCTCGGCGGGCAGACCTCCTGACAGTCGTCACAGCCGTAGATCCTGTCGCCGAGCGCAACCCGCTGCCAGGCGGGGATGACGCCGGTGTCCTGGACCGTCCACGCGAGGCACCGGCGGGCATCGACCACGCCCGGTGCCACGATGGCATCGGTGGGGCACGCACCGTCCATGCAGCGACGGCACGGGCCGCAGCCGTCGCCCAGGCGCCGGGACGGGGCCAGTTCCGCGTCCGTCAGTACCGCGCCGAGGACGAACCAGCTACCCCGCCCCGGGAGCAGGACGTTCGCGTTCTTTCCGTACCAACCGATGCCGGCTCTGACAGCGGCTGCCCTGTCGACGAGAGCGTTGTCGTCGGCCAGGACGACCCCACGCCGACCTGCGTCGGCCAGACGGTCCGCGATCGCCCCGAGTCCGGCCCGCAGATCCGCGTAGTGGTCGCGCCAGGCGTACCGGGCGACCCGGGCCGACCCGGACGCCGCGCCGCCCGGGTCCGCCCGGGCATAGGACAGCGCGCCGACGACGAGCGACCGAGCCGAGGGCAGGGTCATCGACGGATCCGTGGACCGCTGTGGGTTGCGGTACGTGAACTGCATCCCCGCGTCGAGGCCCGCCGCGCGCCGTTCCAGGAGCACCGAACGCTCGCTCTCGAACACCGCCGCGTCGGCGAAACCGACCGCGGCGAGACCGGCGGCGCGTCCGATCTCCACCAGTTCGGCGGCGAGTTCGTCGGTGGGCACCCGACCATGGTGGCAGCGGGAAGGGCCCCGACCCCACGTGGAAGAGTTCGCGACGCCGCCTACATGGCCGCCGGGCTTCCACTGCGGGGTGGTTCCGGGCGGTGACGCAGGCGCGGCACGAGGCCGGCCCGGGCCAGCGAGTCCAGGGAACGCCACTCGGCGAGTTCGATCACGACCGCCTCCCCCGGGTCACGGTCGCAGATGAAAGACACCAGGCAGTCCCCGCAGGTGTCGGTGTGCTGGCGGACGCATGTGTCGCAGTCGATGACGAGGCTCTCGCTCATGGGATCGAACATACGCGCGGGGTGTGACAGTCCCCTCTCCGCGGATCAGACCGGGTCGAAGCGACGCAACAGGACACCGGCGACCACTGCGAAGGACGCCGCGATCACCCCCAACGCGGCGATGGACGTCAGCCATGTCCCTGGGTCGTGGTTCCAGCGCGGCTCACCCGTGTCGGGGTCCGCGATCGCTTCCAGACTCGGGAGCGGATCGGCCACGTCGATCGAACGCAGCTCACGGGCCAGACCGATGAAGGCCTGGAGCTCGTTCAACTCGATGGTCGACGCCCCTGCGGAGAATCCCCACTGTGCGCTGGCGGCATAGCTCATCTCGCGCAGGACCGGCTTGTCCGTTCCGGCGGGAAAGACGCCGGCCGAGCCCAACAGCGTCTGGATGACGACGATCGTCGGCAACAGCGCCAGAGCGGTGTTCGTCGAGTTCACGGCCGCCGAGACGGCCAGACCGAGCGCGACAGCGGCGATTCCCGTGGCCACGCCGGCGACGATCAGCTCGAGCATCGGCGATCCGAGCAGTACCGCATCGGGCGGGCCGTCCTGACGCAGCAACGCCAGCGGGATGAGCAGACACGCCTGGACGACCGTCGCGGCGCCGAGGACGAGCAACTTGGAGACGACGTACGCGGACAGCGACAGTCCGACGGCACGCTCGCGGACGAAGATCGGGCGTTCCTTCACGATCTCGCGGATGGAACCGGAGATGCCGATCTGGGTCATCGCGATGACGGGCATGAACCATGCCAGCGAGGCCGACGAGATGATGCGGAGCTCACCCTCGCCGATCCCGGAGAGCTCACCCGCGGGCAGACGCCACATGATGAACAGGCCGAGCGCCGGCGCGGCGCCGAACAGGATCACCAGCGACATCGGATCTCCGCGCAGCACGCGGGCATACCGTCTGACCAGCATCGACAGCTGGCGGCCCCACCGCTGACGTCGCACCACGACGTTGCGCTCCGAACCGCGGGGCGAATGGGAGTACGCCGTGAGCGGACCGGTCAGGAACCGCTCACCCAACTCGTCGTCGAGGAACCTCTTGCGGGCCGCCACCACCTCCACCGTGCTGAGGTGGCGGAAGACCTGCTGGTAGTCGTCCAGGCCGAACCATGACGTCGTCAGCTGCGGAGGTCCGAAGAACGCGGGGTGGCCACCCGGAGCGAGGCACAGGACCCGGTCCGCCAGGTTGAGGCTGTCGACGCTGTGGGTGACGACGATGACCGTCCGCCCGCTGTCCGCGAGCTCCCGGAAGAGCTCCATCATCGTCCGTTCGAGTCCGGGGTCCAGCCCCGACGTCGGCTCATCGAGGAACAGCAGCGACGGTCTCGTCAACACCTCGAGCGCCACGCTGACACGCTTGCGCTGACCACCCGACAGCCGCGCCACGCGCACATCCGCCCGTGCGGTCAGGCCGAGTTCCTCCATGACCTCGCGCACCCGCCTATTGCGCTCCGCGGCGCTGACATCGGGCGGGAACCGCAACTCCGCCTCATAGGCGATCGATTGCGCAACGGTCAGCTCGGGGTGCACGAGGTCGTCCTGGGGGACGAAACCGATCCGCGACCGGACATCGACGTCTGTGCCGTACAGGTCCAGCCCGCCGAAGAGCACCGTGCCCGTCGTGGGCTCTCTCAGCCCCGCGAGCGCGCCCAGCAGCGTCGACTTGCCCGCACCCGAGGGTCCCACGACCGCCAGCAGCGAACCGGCCTCGAGGGCGAAGCCCACGTCATGGACCAGGGTCGGCCCCTTCGGCACCGTGACCGTCACGCCGAGGGCCGCGAAATCCACCGCCCCGTCGGCCGCCGCCACCACGAGGGTGCCATCGCGGTACGTGAGCGAGCTACGTCCCACACCGACCAGATCCCGGTCCGCCAGCACGGCGCCGCCCTCGATCAGTCGGCCGTTGACGTACGTGCCGTTGTAGCTGCCGAGGTCCACCAGTTCGTGGCGACCATCGGGCCGCGTGCGCATCTCGGCATGACGCCGCGAGGCGAGCAGATCGTCGACGACGACATCGCAGCGGGTGTCGCGTCCGATCACGACCGTCCCGCCCTGGACGCGTCCAGCGGGCTCGGCACTGCGCGCCGCCACGACGATGCGCACCCACGGGCCTTCCTGGGGGTCACCGAGACGCAACACGGTCTCGGAGCCGGGGGCGAGAACGAGTTCACCGACCCGCTCGCCCCCGAGGAAGGTGCCGTTGCCCGAACCCGGGTCACGCACCACCCAGCCCGATCCGGTCTCCTCGAGAACCAGGTGCTCGCGCGACACGCGCATGTCGTCGACGACGACGTCGGCACCTGAATGACGGCCGACGCGAACCGGTCGCCCCTCGACGACGCCGGACCCTCCGCCGGCGGTGTGGACCTCGACCCCTGTCGCCACCCTCCGCACGCCTCCCCGTGGTGGTGTTCAATGGAGACCCTAGATCGCCGGGCGGACAGGAGGGTCCCTCCGCAATGACCGAGTACATCGGCAGGTACCGCACCGAACGCATCGTGGGCTCGGGAGCCTTCGCGACCGTGTGGCTCGCGCTGGACGAGACCCTCCAGGCGTGGATCGCCCTCAAGGTCCTCGCCGAGAACTGGGCACGCGACTCTGAGATCCGCAACCGGTTCCTCGAAGAGGCCCGGATCATGTGGAGAGCGGACTCCGACCACATCGTGCGGATCCACAACGTCGACGTCCTCGACGACGGCCGCCCGTACTTCGTGATGGACTACGCGGACCGGGGCAGCCTCGCGCTGCGGATGACCCAGAGGGCCGAAGCGGGCTACGGCTGGGGTGTCGACGAGGTGCGCTCGATCGGTGCGGACATGTGCCGGGGCCTCGAGGTCGCCCACTCGCTCGGTGTCGTACACCGGGACCTGAAGCCGGCCAACGTCCTCTTCCAGACGGAGCCCGAACATCGCGGGGAGCGCGAAGAGCGCCTCCTGCTCACCGACTTCGGTGTGGCCCGTTCTCTCGCCACCTCACGCGGGACGACCATCGCGACGGGGACCCCCCACTACATGGCGCCCGAACAGGCCGACGGTCAGGCCGACGAGCGCAGCGACATCTATTCCGCCGGTGTGGTGCTGTACCAGCTGCTCGCCGGGCGCGTGCCCTACGAGCACGGCTCCCTGCGCCAACTACTGCTCGCCCACCACACCGAGACGCCGCCGCGTATCGAGACGCTGCGCAACGACATCCCTCCGGCGCTCGCCGACACCGTCCACCGGGCGCTGAGCATCGACCCCGACGAGCGCATCGCCTCTGCGGCCGCACTGCGTACGGCCCTCGAAGGCGACCAGTCCGTGCCGCCGGTGACGTCGGGCGACGCGATGAACACGGTCGGACCGGCGACCTTCGCGGCCGTCGGCGCGTCCCAGGCAGCACCGGCCGCGGCAGCGGCCGTCGGAACACCTCCGGGTGACTCCACGGGCGGGCCACCGACGGACGGTCCGCCACCCACCGCCGCTACCGGCGACGGCGGTGGGGGCCGACGACGAGGCTGGTGGAAGGTGGTCGTGCCGCTCGTGCTGGTCCTCGGCGGACTCGGCGCGGCCCTCGCCATCATCGTCTCCTCAGGCGACGACGAGGGCGACGGGCCCGAGATCACCGAGCTGGTCGCCGAACCGATCGCGTCGGTCGGGCTCGACCCGTTCTTCCCGTCGCTCGTACCGAGCCTCCCGGATCTCGCGTCCCTCGACCTCCCGGAGCCCGGTGACATCGAGCTTCCGACGGGGCTGATCGACGAGCTGGGCGGATCCGTCGAACCGGCCGACATCGGCGACCTCGCCGAAGAGGTGCTGGAGGGTCTCAACCCGGGGATCGGACTCCCGACCGGCATCGATCTGCCCACGTTGGACATCCCGACCGTGGACGCACCCCCGTCGGGTGCGGCCTCGGGACCCACGATTTCGGGAGCCGCCCCCGGCCTGTACGGCGGGACGAACGTCATCGACGTCTGCAACCGCGGCCAACTCGTCGAGTTCCTGGCCGAGAACGCTGACAAGGCCGCAGCGTGGGCCGCAGCCCAGGGGATCACCGTCGACCAGATCCCGAGCTTCGTGGACTCGCTGACCGACGTCATCCTCCAGGTGGACACCCGGGTCACGAACCACGGCTTCTCCGGCGGCGTCGCCAACGCGATCGACTCGGTGCTCCAGGCGGGTACGGCGGTACTGGTGGACGACTTCGGCGTCCCGCGTGTGCGGTGCTTCTGCGGCAATCCCCTCCTGCCGGCCCGCGGCGAGATACCGGCCGACATCGGCGTGATCGGCGACACCTGGGACGGATTCGACGCCGCGACCGCGGTGGTCATCGCCGCGGTCGACGAGATCCCCGAGTTCGTCCTCGACGACGTCCTGAGCAACGTCGTGATCTTCCGGCCGCCGGGCGCCGACGCGGTCGACTCCACCCTCATCCCCACGGTTCTCGGCCCGAGTGGAGAGATCGTCACCGCGGTGCTCATCACCCCGGGCGCGGTCGTGAACTCCCTGGGGGCCGGCGAGACGTTCAGCACCGAGAGCGTCGAGGTCTCACTCGACCCGTCCGAGCTCGTCTGGCTGGCGATCAGTCGTGCCGAGGGCCTGGTCGACACGGAGACCGGCGTCGGCGGCCGCGACAGTCCCGACGGCTTCCCCGACATCGACTTCGCCGGGGTGGACGACCGGATCGTCGTGACCGTCACCGCACCGTCGGGGGCGGCGCGCACTGTGGAACTCGACGCCAATGACGCGTTCGCGGCAGCCACCGGCAACCAGGCCGTCCTGTACGGCACCTACCCGAGCGTGCGCGTGGTGACCAACACCGACTTCGACGCCGACCCGGCCGTGCCCACGTTCTCGCTCGTGCGTGAGACCGGAGAGCTGACGTCCTTCCTCGACGACGAGGGCCCCGGCACCTACACGTTCGAGTTCTCGTTCATCAACGACTTCACGACGGTGGGAGCGACACCGAGGCTGTCGATGCTCATCGGGACCGCCGGCACGGGTGGACCGACAACGACGCCACCACCCACACCGAACCCCACGGCGTCGCCGACGACCACCGACACACCGGCGATCCCGACCCCGACCGCCGACATCGTGCTAGGTGAGGGCGACGTGCAGGTCACCCTGCGCTGGACCGGTGACGCCGACCTCGACCTGTACGTCACCGACCCCACGGGAGCGGAGATCTCCTACTCCAACACCCCGGTCGACTCCGGCGGCCAGTTGGACGTCGACACGATCCCCGGCTGCGGCGTCGGTGCCGGCGGGCAGGTCGAGAACGTCTTCTGGCCGCTGGGAGCCGCGCCGCCCGGGTCATACAGCGCCTACGTCGACGTCTTCTCCGACTGCGGCAACTCAGACATCCCGTTCTCGCTGGAGATCCGCGTCGACGGCGAGGTCGTGGCCTCGACGGGCGGATCACTCGGCGGCGGTCAACAACAGTCCGAGACGATCGCAGCGGAGGTGAGCTAGCCGGGCTGTCGACCCAGCGCGCTCAGTAGGCGGTCACTGGACACGACCGTTGCGCCGACGGCGGCCACGCCGTCGCGGACCCTGTGGTCGTTCGACACGACGACCAGGGGCCGGTCGACAGGCACGGTGGCGGCGTCGGCGATGATCACGTCGTCAGCCTCGACCTCCTGGCTGGTGAAGCGCACCTTCACCCCCATCGACCGGCCGACCGTTGCGACCACACCGACATCGGCGCCGTCGAACACCACATCGAAGGCCGCACCGGTGCGCGCTGCGAGGGTCTCGAGGCCACCGATCAGCCGGTCACGGCGCGTCTCGAGATCGCCCTCGGGCCAGCCGAGCATCGCCACGTTGTAGCCGTCGACCATGACCAGGACGTGGGGCACGGCGAGGAAATGCGCCAACGCGTCGTCGCTGTCGGCGAACAGCCCGGCGGGAACGGGGATGGGCTGCCGGCGCCGCCTGGGCGCCGCGGCCACCGGCTCCGGAGCCTCCGGAACAGGTGGAGGGGAGACCAGCCGCGCCAGATCCTCGAGTGCCGCCGCCAGCCGTTGTGCGCCGGCGGTCGCCTCGCGGATCGAACCCGCGATCAGGCCGCGTTCGGGCCAGTCCCGGGCCTCTCCGGTCGGTGGTTGCTGGTCGGCTTCGTCCGCGACCGACGCCGACTCGACTGTCTGAGCCATCCGAGCCATCTCGGCCAGCTCCGCCGTGAGGCGGGCGATCTCGGCTTCGAGCTCGCGTTGATCGGCCAGGCGTCGATCGGCCAGGTTGCGTGCCCCGTCGAGATCCTGCACCGCTCTGGCGAGCTTCGCTTCGAGGGCGGCCACTTCGGCGGCGGCCTCCTCGACCTCCTCCTCGGATGCCCGGCGGCGGGCCCGCTCGGCGGTGAGCTCGTGAGCGGATTCCTCGAGGCCGGCGCGTGCCTCGTCCAGTTCGGCCTGGACCCGGTCCCGGGCGGCCTCGGCTGCCGCGAGTCTGCGACCGGCCTTCTTCGCGGTCTGGCTGATCTCGGCCTCACGTTCCGCGGCACGGCGCTCGTCGACCAGGCCCTCGTAGCGTTCCCGCCAGCCGTCGGTTCGCTCGAGCCACTCGCGGGCGGCGGGTGCGACCTCGTCGTCGGAGACCAGCGCCGCCACCTGGGCGCGCAGGTCGTCGTCTCGTTCGAGGACCTTCTTGACGCTCGCGAGAGCCTTGGGCGGAAACGTCGTGAAGCGCAGGAACGTCTTCAGCGCCGGGGGCGCCGAGCCGGCGCCGGAGCGTTCGGCGACGCGGGCCAGGTCCACCGCCGCCTCCAGCACCGGCCGGAGCAGGTCGACCTCGACGTCGCTCAGGTCCCTGACTCCCCCGGGCTCTCCGCCGCGACCGCGTCGTCCACCCGCACCACCGATGCGTCGGTACCGCACCAGCGACAACACACCGATTCGATGGTCTCGGACAGCACGTCGGTGCTCTCCACCTCGAGATCGCCACCGACCGTGTAGTGGTGGTACGCCCGGGTGCGACGGGTTGCGGTGATGTCGAAGCGGGTCAGGTTGCCGCACGCCGTGCAGCGGTAGCGGGGTTCGCTCACCCGGCCGAGGGTACCCGTCACCGCGCGACGCGGTTGGAGACCTCGACGAGCGACGCCAGTGCCGTGGCCGCCGCTCCCGTGTCGAGCGCCTGCTGCGCCCGGGCCATCCCGTCGCTCAGATCCTGCGCCACATCCGCGACGACAAGTGCAGCGGCCGCGTTCACGACCACGACGTCGCGGTGGGCGCCGGACTCACCGCTGAGCACGGCCCGCGCCGCTGCCGCGTTGACCACGGCGTCGCCGCCCCGCAGGTCCTCGATGCCCGCCGGCGCGAGACCCATCTCGGCGGGATCCAGCCGCCAGGTCGTCACCTGGCCATCGCGCAGTTCGACGACCTCGGTCGGCGCGCCGAGGGAGATCTCGTCGAGCCCGTCCAGTCCGTGAACGACCATCGCCCGCTGCGAGCCCGTCGCAGCGAGCACCTCAGCCATCTTCGGTGCCATCGCCGGGTCCGAGACACCCACCACCTGGCGCTGGACCAGCGCCGGGTTGGCCAGCGGTCCGAGGAAGTTGAACAGGGTGGGCACGCCGAGTTCACGTCGGGCCGGGCCCGCGTGGCGCATCGCCGGATGGAACCGTGGCGCGAGGCAGAACCCGATGCCCACCTCTTCGATGCATGCCGCCACACCGTCGGGTCCCAGATCGATGACGACGCCCAGTTCCTCCAGGACGTCGGCAGAGCCGCACGCGGAGGACTGCGACCGGTTGCCGTGCTTGCACACCCGACCACCGGCACCGACGACCACCAGCGCGGCGATCGTCGAGACGTTGATCGAATGGCTGCGGTCACCTCCGGTGCCACACGTGTCGACGAGACCGAGAACGGAGGCGTCGACGGGGACGTGGTCACCTTCGGCGCGCATCGCTTCGAGCACGCCGGTCAACTCGTCGACCGATTCGCCCTTCTGGCGCAGAGCGACAGCGAAGGCCCCGATCTGCACCGGGGTCGCATCGCCGGCGAGAATGGACTCGGCCGCAGCACGGGCGACCGCACGCGGCAGATCCTCGCCGGCCATGAGCCGACCCAGGACCCCGGGCCAGCCTTCGTGGTCGTCGAGACTCACCGGGCTCCGCTCGCGGCCACGGACCGGGCCTGCCGGCGGCGCCTCCGGATGATCCGACGCCGCTCGGCCTCGGTCGTGCCACCCCAGACACCGCTGGGTTCACGCCGGCTCAGTGCGTACTCGAGGCAGGTCTCCCGCACGGGGCACTCTCCACATATCGCCTTGGCCGGTAGGGCCTCTTCGTCGGTCGCCGGGTAGACGATCATCGCGTCGATTCCTCGACAGGCCGCGCCATCGCGCCAGTCCGGTTCCATCGCTGCCCTGCCTTGTGTCGTGCTGAGGGGGGTCACACCGACATCGCCAGGCTTAGCACCCCCGAGCGACAACGCGCCAAGACGATCACCGGCCGCCCAATAGGATGCGGTCGGTGGCACCGGAGCAGCTGCGCGGCCCGCGCCGATTCGACCGCTCGACGATGCTCGCGGAGCTCGCCGATCGGACCTTCGACGTGGTCGTGGTCGGAGGCGGGCTCACCGGCGCGGGCGTCGCCCTCGACGCCGCATCACGTGGTCTGCGCACCGCTCTCGTCGAACGCGACGACTTCTCGTCCGGCTCGTCTGCACACTCCGCCAAGCTCCTGCACGGCGGACTACGCCACCTTCCCGATGGCGACCGCCGCCTCATCACCACCGCCTTCGGGGAGCGCCGACGACTGCTCGCCAACGCCGCCCACCTCATCGAGCCCCTCGCGTTCGTCATGCCCTCACGGGGCGTGGATCTGGGCTTCGCTCGCACGGTGGACCGGATGCTGTGGGCCTATGGCCTGTTGGAGGGACGCCGTGAACACGGCCACCGGCACATCGACGCCGCGGAGGCTGCTGCGCTGTTGCCGGTACTGCGGGACCTCGACGGCGGGTTCCTGGTGGACAACGCCGTGATCGATGACGCACGCCTGGTCCTCGCCCTCGTGCGCACGGCGTGTCTCGACCACGCCGCGACGGTGGTGAACCACGCGGAGGTCGTCGGCGTCGAGCACGGTGCCTCGGGCCGGGTGGCGGGAGTGCGCGTCCTGGCCGACGGCGACGAGTTCACCGTGGCCACCCGCGCCGTCGTCAACGCGGGCGGCGTCACCACAGGCGAGATCGCCCGCCTCGACGGCTCGGTTCCCACCACCCACCAGGAGACAGACCGGGTCACCCACGTTGCGGTCTCGGCCTCGTGTCTCCCGTTCGAAGCGGCGACGGTGCTTCCCGGCCTGCCGGCTGTCGCAGTGGTCCCGTGGGGTGACGTGGTGCTGCTCGGGCCGGTGGCGGTCCCGGCCGACAGGGTTCCGCCCGAGCGGGCCGGTGTCGAGGCGATCCTCGAGCGCGTGCGGGAGACGACCACCGTCTCGCCTGGCACCGACGACATCAGGTCCGTCACGTCAGCACTGCGGCCCCGACGGCGAGCGCGCCGTGCAACCCCTGTTCGTTCGGCGACCGGGATGGTCACTGTCTCGGCTGCGACGCTGACGACGTACCGGATGGTGGCTGCCGACACCGTCGACGCCGTCGTACACCAATTCGCCGACGACCTGGACCGTTGGGTGGTCCGTCGCTGCCGGACGGCCGACCTCCCGCTGCGCGGGACTGCAGGACACGACGACGTGATGACCGATCCCGCGCTCGGCGCAGCCATCTCCGGACGGCTGGTGCGCCGCCACGGCGGAGAGGCGGGGGCCGTCATGGCCATGGCTGCCGCGGACGGCGGCGAGAGACTGACCGACCGGGCTCCGATCCTGACCGCCGAAGTTCGCTACGCCGCCCGCTACGAGATGGCCCGCACCGTCGCCGATGTTCTCGACCGTCGAACGAGGTTGCGCATGACGGATCAGGGTGCGGCTGAAGCGGCAGCCGATCGCGTGGCCATCGTCCTGGGCGAGGAACTCGGCTGGGATGCGCCCCGGGTGCAGGCCGCCGCCGACGACTACCGCACCGTAAGGCTGTGAACCTTCCCCGTTTCGAGACCCGCGCCCTTGCGATCGGCGCCGCCGTTCTGCTCGCGCTCGCCGTGCCGGTGGGTGTTGTCAGCGTCCTCGTCGCCGACGAGCTCTCCTCGTCGGCGTGGGTCGCGGTCCCGTTCGCCCTGATCGTGGCCGCTGCGGCGCTGTCCGGCGCTGTCACGGCGCGGCGGGCGATCAGTGCCCCGACGCTGCACGCGGGCGCCGCCGCTGCGCTGGCGTACCTCGTCGTCGTCGTCGTCGCTGTGATCAGATGGGCGGCCGACTCCGGCGAGGTCACGTGGACCGGGGTCTTCGCCGGTGCCGCCGTCATCGTCAGCGCCGGGGTGATCGGCGCACTCTGGGGAGAGAGGAAGCGGACATGAGAGTTCTCGTCGTGGATGTCGGTTCGAGCGGCGTGCGCGCCGCGACCATCGGCGAGGACGGTCACGTCCGTCACGAGAGTCGGCGGCTGACACCGCCCGACGTGCCGTTCCCCGGTCTCGTCGAGATCGACGCCACAGCCCTCGCGCAGGCCGCGCTCACCACGGCGACGGAGGTCCTGGGCGCGGATGGCCCCGTCGATGCCGTCGGTATCGCGTCCCAACGGGCCTCGACCATCGTCTGGGATCGGGCGACCGGCGAACCCGTCGGGCCGGGCCTCAGCTGGCAGGATCTGCGCACGGTCGGCGAATGCCTCACGTTGCAGGGCGAAGGGCTGCGCCTCGCTCCGAACCAGTCGGCGACCAAGCTGGTGAACCTGCTCGACGCCCACGACGCCGAGCGCACCCGGGACCTCTGCTTCGGCACCGTGGACACGTGGGTGGCCTGGACCCTCTCGCAGGGGGCGGTCCACGTCACCGATGCCACGAACGCCGGTGTCACCGGCCTGGTCACCGACGACGGTGACCGCTGGGACGACGCTGCGCTCGCCACACTCGACGTTCCGCGCAGCGTCCTCCCGACGATCGTCGACTCGACGGGCATCGTCGGCGAGGCGTCCGCACTCCCGGGCACTCCGCCGATCGCCGCGCTGGTGGGCGACCAGCAGTCCTCCCTCATCGGCCAGGGCTGTGTGCGACCCGGCCAGGCGAAGATCACCTTCGGTACCGGGGGAATGCTCGACCTCGTGGTGGGCGAGGCCCGACCCTCGTTCAGCCACCGCGGCGACGCCGGCTGTTTCCCCATCGTCGCGTGGCAGCGGGACGGCACGATCACCTACGGCGTCGAGGCGATCATGATGGCGGCCGGAACCAACGTGGACTGGCTCGTCGAGGACCTCGGCCTCGTCGACACCCCCGCCGATACCGCCGCTCTCGCGACATCGGTTTCCGACGCGGAGGGCGTCCTCTACGTACCGGCGCCGCTCGGGCTCGGGACGCCCAGGTGGGATTTCGGCGCGCGCGGCACCCTTCTCGGGCTCACCCGCGGCACCACCCGGGCCCACATCGTCCGGGCGGTACTCGAGGGGGTAGCCCAGCGGGGCGTCGACCTGATCGAGGCCGCCGAGGCCGACGGCGGGCACCCGCTGTCGACGGTGCGGGTCGACGGAGGCATGTCGCAGAACCCCGTATTCGTGCAGGCTCTGGCCGATGCCGCGGCCCGGCCCGTGGAACTCTCCCCCGGGCCCGAGCGGACGACGAACGGGGCCGGGTTCCTCGCCGGGCTGGCTGTGGGCATGTGGTCGGACCTCGACGAGATCGGTGACCTCTGGCAACCCGCCGCGGTGGTCGAACCGTCCGGCGCCTTCGACCGTGAACGGTGGCGCGATGCCGTGTCCAGGGCGGCCCGGTGGCACCCCGACCTGTCCGCGTTGGAGTTCTGAGCCCCCGCGTTCAGCACACGGGCGAATGGTTCGCATAGTCTCGGCACCATGAGCGCACGCGAAGAGATCATGACCCTGATCAACCAGTACGGCTTCACCATCGACACCGGCGACCTCGATGGCTTCGCCAGCCTCTTCGAGCACTCCGAGTGGACGGTGGAGGGATCGCCTCCCAACCACGGCAAGGACGAGGTACTCGCTGCGATCGCCGGGGTGCAGATCTACGGCGACGGAACCCCGAAGACGAAACACGTCACCGCCAACGTGGAACTCGACATCGACGAGGCCGCTGGCAAGGCGTCGGGGCAGTGCTACGTCGCCGTCTTCCAGCAGACCGACGACTTCGCGCTCCAGCCGATCTTCATCGGTCACTACTTCGACGAGTTCGAGAACGTCGACGGCGCATGGCGTTTCTCCAAGCGGATCATCCGCTATCCGCTGGTCGGAGATCTGAGCGCGCATCTCTCCACACCCGGCGACGTCGTCTCCGGGGCCTGAGCACGCGCCCACCTCACGCCGTCCGAACCGACGGCGCGCGGTCCCGACCGCGATGCAACCGAAGCTTCCGTTCTCTCATCTCGACTCGTCGCTTGCGGTGTCGGACAGCGTCGAGCCGCTCAGGCCGGGCGGTCGAGACGAACGATCGGACCCCGTCGGGGTGCGAGAACACGAGCGAGTCGTTCGGATCGCCGCTGACCGTCCATGGGCCACCCCGGTCGGCCGGACCCTCGTGCACGAGGTGGTGGTGATGCCAACACAGCCCGACGAGGTTGTCGGTGTCAGTGGTGCCGCCCCGGGCCCAGTGCTCGATGTGATGGATGTGGCGGATGCGCCGTTTACACCCGGGGAACCGACAGTGCAGATCCCGGTGCTCGACTACGCGGCGCAGCCACGCCGGGATGGTCCGGGTGGCCTCGACTACTCCGACGACGCCACCGGCGGTGTCATGGTGTACGTATTCGACCCGGGAGTCGCACAGAAGCCGTAGGACTCCCTCCGTGGGGATCGATCCCTCGCCGTCCGCGGTCACGCCGCAGCCCTCGTCCCCACGCGAGTCCTCATCGGCGCCGGCATCTCGGAGGTGGGCGTCGAGGACATCCGCGTCCGCATGGATCACGACGGTTGCGAGATCCACATGAGCATCGGCGCCGAGGGAGTTGGCCGCCCAGTCGACGATGGCGTCTGCGTGACGGGACTCGGCGGGGGCCCACGTACCCGTCTCGGCGTCAGGACCCGCTGTGTTCGCGTGGCGCTCGAGCGCGACATCCACAGTGGCCGCGTCCTCGTCGGGAAGAAACATGGAGTAGTGGACTCCACCGAGATCGGCAGAGCGACGGCGGCGCACGCGGCGGTGACGCTGCGCATCCGCCCGGTCTCGGCGCCGTACGCGTCGCCGGGACCTGGCCATCGTCTCCAATTGGTGCACCGAGCACCCCACCAGTTCCTCGGCCAAGCCGGCGTCGGTCTCGGGCGTGGCGAACTTCACGATCACGCTGATCTGGTCCCAGGACAGACGCCCTTCACAGAACGCCGCCCGCAGGCACGGCAACTCGGCGAGCTTCGCTCCGACCCGGTGCCACGCCCGGGCCTTCTCTGGCGCACAATCACCGAGGGCGACGACCCACGACGCCACGTTCACAGCGCCGTCTTCTCGCCAGTCCTCCTCGGCGTCGGCCGCAGCGATGAGATCCATCAGTTCCGCGTGGACCGAGTTCCAGAGGGCGAACATCTCTCGGATCGCCTCGACACGCGAGTCCGGGGTGCACGACCGGTACTGCTCCACCGACATGGCACTCCCCTCGCTCTACTCACGCTCACCGGTTCGAGGATCCCGCAGGGGGATCGAGGGGAAGAGGTCGGATCGTCTCCGGTGATGGAGGTTCCCCGACTGCTTCAGCTCACTCTATCGAACGTGTGTTCGCAGCGCAACCCCATGGAGCAGGAGATCCGAGTCGGCGTCTCACCCGGGCCACGACTACCACGCACCGCCTCCACCGCCTCCGCCTCCCCCACCGCCGCCACCGGAGAAGCCTCCGCCACCACCCGAGGAGCTCGGCGGGTTGAACGCGCCGGACAGGGCGCTGGAAAGGCCCGCAAAGGCGTCCGAGCTATGGCCACCGCTCGTGCCGTGGTTGGCGTACCAGTAGATGTGGCTCTGTTGCTCCACCTCGACCGGCGCGTTGATCCGTGCGGCCGCCAGCACCTCGTCGGTGACGCCGAGTGCCGCGCCGTAGACCAGATAGTCGTCCCAGAGCGCGAGTGAGACCGGCGGCGCCTCCTCGAGGCGGCTGAAGTCCCGCAGATAGCGCCGGAAGGCCTCCCAGCGCGCCGCGATCGCGGCACCGGCGACGGTTCGACGGGCCCAGCCGCGCCGGACGAGCGCGAACGCGCCGAGCAGCACGAGATTCGTGACACCGGAGGCGACGAGGCCGGCCCGCATGATCGTGAGCGGTCCCCTCGACAGCCAGATGTCCACGACGAACCACAACAGGGCGTGTCCGCCCACCAGGAGGCCGGCGGAGACGAGAAGCACGATGCGTCCGTCCTCGACCAGCAACTTGCGGCGCCGTAGGGCGCCGGACACCGACCGCTCGAACGCGTCGTACGTCTCGGCGTTGGCCGCGGCGTCGTCACGGATGCGCTCCTTCAGGCGGCTGAGCGGCTGGGGCCCGTCATCGAGGACCCGCTTCATCGTCGTGACGACGCGGCGTTCGTGCTCTCGCAACTGGCGGTCTACGTCACCGAGGGACAACTGGAGGTCGGTGATCGTCTCGGTGCGCATGCCGAGCCACGTGGCCTTCTCGAAACTGACCGGCTCAGCGACCAGTACACCCTGACGGATCAGGTCGAACAGGGTCGCCACCCACGCCTCGACCCGCACCTTCCCCTGGCTGAGCAGCGCCGACACGAGCGCCGGCTCGAGATCGGTGGGGGGCTCCTGTTCATACTCGCGGTCGTACTCGACCCTGGGTTCACGGCCGTGGCGGACATACACCCACGCAATCACCGCGAGCGCCGGGACGACAGCGAGCAGCGCGGCGATCCACACGGCGCGGCGGCCCAACTCGGCGTCGCGTTCGGCCTGCGCTGCGAAAGCAGCCTCCTGGTCGAGCACCGAGGCGAGGCCGTCGCCGACAACCACCTTCGCCCCGTCGGTCGAGGTCAAGGACGAACGGGGGAACGTGACCCGCAACTCGACGAAACTGTGCGAGCCGATCCCGTCGGCGCGCAGCGTGGGAGACACCCCGTCGTCGCCCAACGAAACGGACCCGTTCACGCTCGCCGGGTGCCCCCAGATACGGACGTCGCCGGACTCGTGGGAACCGGGCAGCGTCATCGACGCGTCGAGCAGGCCGAGCCCTGTCTGCCACTCCCCTCCCCAGACCTGCAGGTTCACGTCGACGATGTCGTCGTAGGCGACGGCAACACCCTCCAGCACGTAGGTGACCGTGAAGATCCTGAACTCGTCGAGCGCCCGGTAGTGCCAGACCACGCGCACGAACGATCCCAGGTCGGCCACTCCGTACGTGCCGGGCGCGTCGGTGGATCCGAGGACCGTCGACGCACCCGGTTCGTACCGTTCGCCGCCCTCGGAGACCGAGACCGACGTGACGAACTCCCCCGCCCTCACCGGGATGTCCCGGTAGGCGCCCTGGAAGGAACCGTCGAAGGCGAAGGTGATGGTCTCGGTGACCGTGAGCGCCCCGTTCTCCTCCACGACGACGTCGACTGTCGCCGACGGCAGGGTGAACGACTTGTCCTGAGCCGCGGCCCCCGGGGCCAACAGCACGGCGAGGGCAGCCAGGACGACGGCCCCGGCGGCGAGCAGTGCACCGGTCCGTCGAGCCGCCGTCACAGGTTCAGAACGAGACGTCGGGGGCCTCGTCGATCGCCGGTCCGAAGTCGAAGTAGGGCCTGGTCTCGAATCCGGTGAGCGAGGCGACGATGTTCGTCGGGATGGTCTCGACCCGGTTGTTGTAGGTGAGGACCGTGTCGTTGTGGATCTGGCGGGAGATGGCGATGCGGTTCTCGGTCTCGGCGAGCTCCGCCTGCAGGGCGCCGAACTGCTCGCTCGCCCGCAGCTCGGGGTAGGCCTCGGCGAGCGCGAACAGTTGACGCAGCGCCGATGTGAGGACGTTCTCCGCGTCCACCTGCTCCTCGATCGTCCCGGCCGCCTGGGCCTGGTTGCGGGCGCGGATCACGGCGTCGAGCGTGTCCCGCTCGTGGGCCGCATACCCCTTGACGGTCTCGACGAGATTCGGCACGAGGTCGTAGCGGCGCTTGAGTTGCACGTCCACCTGCGCCCAGGCGTTGTCCACGCGGTTCCGGCCCCGGACGAGGCCGTTGTAGGCGAACACGAAGAACGCGAGCAGAACGACGACGACCGCAACGACGACGATCACGATGACGATTCCCACGGGTGGAGCCTATTTCGCGGGCCCGCCCGGCGCGGCGACCCCGGGCGTGCTCAGCGCCCGGGCGACCAACCGTGGGCCAGCTCGTAGGAGCGGGCCGCCGCCACGACCCGGTCGTCCTCGAAATGGCGGCCGATCAACATCACGCCGACGGGAAGGCCGTCGGCTTCAGCAGCCGGGATCGACAGCGCCGGGTGACCGGTCATGTCCATCGTCCTCGTGTTTCCGACCATCGCCAGGCCCCGCAACACGGCGTCGGCGAGACCGAGATCGGGCTGGTGTTCGAAGGCGTAGTGCGTGGCGGTCGGCATGACGAGCAGGTCGTGGTCCTCGAGTGCCCGGTCGAATGCCAGCGTCACCTCACGACCCAAGTTGCGGGCCTTCGCGTACCAGGAACCGGAGAACCGCTCCTTCATGTACGTGCCGAGGGTGAGGACGAGCTTGAGGGTTGTCGGCAGCGATTCCGCGTCCACAGCCAGCGCCCGGTCCAGGTGCACGGCGACGTCGGCGTCGTGCCATCCGGCGGCGCCGTAGTCGATGCCCCGGGCACGGGTGGTGGCCGCCTGCCCCTCCACGAGCCACACGAGGTAGGCGAGGTCCGAGCCGGTGCGGTGCTCGGGGATGCTCACCGACTCGACCGTCGCCCCGAGGGCGGCGAACCGTTCGATGGCGGCGCGCGTGGCGTCGGCCGTCTCGCGTGTGCCGTCGGGGACGATCTCCTCGTCGACCCAGCTGAAACCCTCCTCCACCACACCGATGCGCAGACCGGACAGGTCGGTCGTCGCGGCCGCACAGGCACCGGCGAAGTCCAGATCGGCACCGTGGCCGCACTGGCGGGGATCGGACCAGTGGGGCCCGGCGATGACGTCCATGACCTCGGCCATCGTGGTGGCGTCGTTGGTGAGCGGGCCGACGTAGTCCAGCGAGCGGTCCATGCCGACCACGCCCGTGTAGGGCACGAGCCCCCGGGTGGGCTTGAGGCCGAGCGTCCCGCACCACGATGCGGGCAGACGGATGGAGCCGCCCTGGTCCACGCCGAGGGTGACGTCGATGCCGTCGTAGGAGAGCGCGGCACCCGACCCGCCACTCGAGCCCGCGGCAGTGCGGGTGTGGTCGAACGGGTTGAGGATCGCCCCGAAATCGCCCGACTCTCCCCCGGCCGACCACGCGTAGCCGTCCATGTTCAACTTGGCCACGACCTTGCCGCCCGCGCCGAGGATGCGCTCCACGACGACGGCGTCGGTGGAGGGGATGAACGTCTCGAACATCCGTGACGCGAGGGTCATCGGCACGCCTGCGACGGCGATGTTGTCCTTGAGGCCGAACCGCTTTCCCGACAACGTCCCCTCGTCGCCGGTGTGCACGTCGCACCAGCGGATGACCGCGTTGAGGGGATCGTCGGCTGGAGTCCCCCTTCGGCCGGGGTCACGATGGGCCGGAACCGGCGCCCGCTCAGCCGGAGTGAGGCCGGCGAACGCATCCAGTAGCGGTGCCATCGCGCCGACGAGTCGCTCGTACTCGGGCAGGTCGGTGTCGGTGATCTCGAAACCGGCCAGCGCCGCGAAGTACCGGATCTCCTCCGGGTCCAGATTGCCCACCATCTCGTTCCTCCACGTCACGAAAGTGTCTTGATGCGACACTAGTGTGGCGGCGTGACAGCGACCGACAGCGGCGGCGACGCCGCAGCGAGTACCCCGGTCCAGACGACCGGCACCGGCGCCGTCGGCCGAGCCGCCCCGACGCCCGTTCAGGTCCGCCTCGGCTACGGGGCGGTCATGGCGGGCATGTTGATGTTCAGCCTCGGGCCGGTGCTCGCCGCCGAGGCCGAACTCCAGGGTCTCGCGGTGGCGTTCTGGCGGGCGTGGATCGCGTGCGCGTTCTTCGGGCTCGTCGCTGCGACCAAGGGAGCACTGGGCTGGCAGGCGATGCGGTTGTCGGCGTTCCCGGGCATCTGCTTCGGCCTGTCGATCGGCCTGTTCTTCGAGGCGGCTCAGCGCACGAGCGTCGCGAACACAGCCCTGATCGCCGTGCTGATCCCTGTGCCGATGCTCATCGCCGCTCGATTCGTCTTCAGCGAACCGGTCGGACTTCCCGATGCGGGCTGGTTGGCCATCGCCCTCGGCGGGGCCGCGTTCATGATTCTCGTCGCCGACAACGGGGGCACCTCCGACCCGTTCGGTGACTTCCTCGCCGTTCTCTCCACGTTCGCAGGCGCCGCCTACTTCGTGCTCGGACGCCGGGCCCGTCAGAAGGTCGACACCGTCCCGTTCATGGTGGGGATGATGTTCTGGGGAGGCGTGGTGCTTACCCCGCTGACATTCGCCGCCGGCCAGGACCTGATCACCACCGACGGGACCGAGTGGCTACGGATGATCGCCATCGGACTCATTCCCGGAATGGGTCACCTGTTCATCAACTACTCCCACGCGAGCGTCCCCCTGGTGATCATGGGTCTCGCCCAGCTGCTGATCCCGGTGGGCGCGACGTTCATGGCGTGGCTGTTCCTGGATCAGGACATCACGGTCGCCCAGTTGGTGGGGATCTGTATCGTCCTCGCCGCTCTGGCGGTCCACACCGTCTACCGCTCGCGTCTGCCGACCCCCGCACCAGGCTGACGACGAGAATCTCCGGGACATCGCCTCACGTCTGTGCGACGAGGTAGTCCCAGACGGGCCGACATCGCCGGGGAACCGGTCGGTCGCGTCGATCGTTGGTGACGAGAGCTCCGTCGTGGAAGTCGCGCACGGCGTCCGGGGAGCGGAGGCCGAGATCGCGGCACAGCGCGGCGGCACCCTCGAAGAGCCGATCGAGGTCGCCGTCGAACCGTAGGAGTGGAAACGTGGACCGTCGGTGCTCCGCGCTCAGAGCCTCGTTGTGGATGCACCACAGTCCGAGGGCCCAACGCCGCGCGACGACCGGTGCGCGCCGAGCCACCCGGGGGAACCTCGGTGCCCGTCGCCGCGCGAGCGAGAGCGCGACCGCCCCCGGATGCCGGTAGATCCCGACGGGACGAAGACGGCCCCCGAGCCGCTGTCGCCACATGTCCAACATCAGGACCGTTCGCGGATCCTTGAACCCCCAGGTCTCGCCGGCTGCGTCCATGGCGGCGATGATGCGGTCCAACTCTGCGATCGTGTCGTCTCTCCAGAGGACCCGCGCCGGCGGATCGTGCCACGCACCGCCCGAGTCGGAGAGGACCCTGTCGTGGAGACTGACGATTGCGGACATCTCACGATTGCCGCGCTGGTTCCAGTAGTTGTGCTCGTCCACCTCGCCGAGCGACAGCCCCGCCTCGGAGAGGGTGCCGGCCAACCAACTGGTACCGCTGCGGTGCATCCCCAGCACGGCGACGACCGGCGGCCCTTCGGGTTGGTCGTGCGCCGCAGACATCGGGCCGCCAGAGTACAACTCCACCGGCCACCCGCCCGCCGTCGACGATCTTCACCTACTGTCACGGCATGAGTTCACGCGACGAGATCATGACCATGATCAACCAGTACTGCTTCACGCTCGACACCGGCAACAAGCGCGGCATGGCCGAGTTGTTCGAGCACGGCGAATGGAATGTGGAGGGCGCACCGCCGTGTCGCGGCACCGAGGAGGTACTCGCCGCCCTCGCCCACGTGCGGATGTACCCCGACGGCACCCCCCGCACCAAGCACGTGACCACGAACGTCGAACTGTCGATCGACGAGGAGGCGGGCACGGCCACCGCCCAGAGCTACTGCACGGTGTTCCAGCAGACCGACGAGTTCCCGCTACAGGCCAACTTCGTCGGCCACTACTTCGACGACTTCGAGCGCGTCGACGGCACGTGGCGCTGGAAGAAGCGCCTCATCCGCAACCCGCTCCTCGGCGACTTCAGCGCCAACATGACCGACGCGGGCGATGTCGTGCCCGGGGCGTCCAGCTGACGCAGTCCTCGCTCAGAGAGCGGCGAGGAACGCGGCGCTGGGGGCGCTCGCGCCCAGGGGGTTGATGCGGAACGACTCGAGGGTCGCCTCAGTGCGGTCGGCGGACACGTCGGCGACGCAGTCGGTAAGGACGAGGCAGTCGTAGCCCCGGTCATTCGCCTCCCGCAGGGTGGAACTGACGCAGCAGTCCGCCGTGGTCCCCATGACCACGAGGAGATCGATACCGCGGTTGCGCAGCCGCAGATCCAGGTCGGTCGAGTAGAAGGCGCCCTGGCCGGGCTTGTCGATGATCCATTCACCGGGGATCGGGGCCACCTCTTCGACGATCTCGCCGCCGGGTTCCCCCCGGATCAACAGCCGGCCGTGCCGACCCTCGCTGCCGATCGGGTGGCCTCCCGCGATCGAACGGGCGACCTTGGTCGGTGGACAGTCCGAGAGGTCGGCGTGGTAACCCTCACGGGTGTGGACCACGAGCAGACCTGCGGCCCGGGCCGCGGCGAGGACATCGGCGACGGGTCCGAGTGCGGTACGGATGTGAGCCGTGTCCAGTCCGAGCTCGGCGAAGTAGCCGTCGGGCGCGCAGTACTCGACCTGCCAGTCGATGCTGAGAACCGCGCACCTGGCCGGGTCGAAGTCGCCGAGGATCGGCCATTCGTACTGTTCGGCGGAGATCCTGCGTGTCACGGGCACAGTTCACCACACTCCGCTGCGGCCCCCGGAGCGCTCGGCGGCCGGGGCGGGCACACTGTCGGTGACGGTGAGTCGGCCGGGTGACCGCGGCACTTCGGTGTCGAGGAAGGTCGGGGCTCCACAGGGCAACGGTGCTGGCTAGCGGCCAGTCGGGGCGACCCGCAGGAAAGTGCAACAGAGAGCAGACCGCCGATGGCCCGGCAACGGGCACAGGTAAGGGTGAAACGGTGCGGTAAGAGCGCACCAGCACCCCGGGCGACCGGGGTGGCTATGTAAACCCCACCGGGAGCAAGGCCGAGTAGGAGGTATGACGGCCCGTCGGCACCGCGAGGTGCAACCTCCAGGTAGGCCGCTCAGATGGATGGTCACCCAGGGCCCTTCGGGGCCTGGACAGAACCCCGCCTACAAGTTGGCTCACCGTCACCAGCTTTTGGACAGACACCTAAGGAGGGGGGAAGGAGACTTCCCCTCTCTTTGGGCCATGTTTGGTCGAGTCCAGGGAGCTGTCCAATGCCATCGGATGCGCATCGCATCAACGTCCGTCTCGCCCGCGAATACCTCGCTTGGCAGCGCGACACGAGGAACCGATCCCCCGAGACTCTGGTGGCCTACACGGCCACGCTGGAGAAGCTCCTGGCATGGGTAGACGACACGCCCTTCGCCGCCGCATCGGTCGCCAGGTTGGAAGGTTTCGTCAACCGTCCCAGGCAGCGCCGTGACCGCGGCCACCCCGTAGAGGGACCCGCAACGGGAGCACCCGCGACACGGGCACGAGACGTCACCGTGATCCGCAGCTTCTACAAGTACCTCCAGGACCGCGGCCACATCGGACACAACCCCGCTGCACTCCTCACAGCCCCCAAGATCACCAACACCCACCCGAAAGCCATCCCCGACGACATGTGGCGCGCCGTGTGGGCGCACCCGTCGCTCGATGACACCGAGCGAGTCGTCCTCGGCCTCGGATACTTCTGCGGGCTACGACGAGCAGAGATCGTGAATCTGAGGCCAGGACACGTCGACCTCGACAGTGGCCGCCTCATCGACTTCCCCCGCAAAGGCGCCCTGCGCGACGTGATGCCGCTGCGCTCCCCCGTCACCCTGATGGCCGAACGGCTACCCCAGGTCGTCCCTGGCGGACCTGAGAGCTTCCTGGAGCCGCTGAGGAGGGAACGAGCTGCACGAGACGACGCGCCGTACTTCCTCGCTTGGGGCGAGGAACTCGGCGGCGAGGAGATCCCGAACCTCAAGGGGAAGACGAGGCTCGAGCCCTACCCCGACGGCTGGACTCCGCCCTACATCGTGAACAGGCGGCTACGAGGCATCCTGCGGCGCAACTCGCTGCCAGCAGGCGCCTTCACGCCGCACCAGCTTCGACACTCGTTCGTCACGAACCTGCTGCGAGCCGGCGTGCCCCTGCACGTCGCCTCCCGCATGGCTGCGCACGGCGACATCGCCACGACGATGCGCTACGTCTCAACGAGCATCGACCCACTCGCCGACTTGATCGGAGTAAGCGAGCATCTACCCCGTGTTCAACGCTGGCCGGCGTCCTAGAACACCCGAGTGACGGAAGCGCCTGGGGTTCCGTGCAGCAAAGTGCCCAGGCCCGTCGACCACTCCCGCCTCTAGTCTTGGGAGCCTCCGGCGTCGATCTCCGCAATTCGTTGCCGCAGCTGTTCGGCTCGGTCGATCCCCAGATCGGACGCCGTAAGCCACACGGTGTCACCAATCGAGCGCCATCCAGTGTTCGAAGCTTCTCCCCACCTCCCGACAAGCTCCTCGACTACACCCGCCAGAGAGCGCCGCCACGGACTGAACTCCGCCCCTTCAATCTCGCCGGCCTCGACGAAACCCTCGGCGAGGGCGACTACCGCCAGGCCTATTGCTGCCAACTCGGAGACGGCATCGTCGCCCGCGTTCACTCGACATAGCCGACTCATCTCGCCAAGGCTGACCCAGTCAGCGGCGACATTCACAAGGAAGTCCTCGTACAGGGTCAGCGAGTCCCAACCGTCGGTAGACCAGTCTGAGGAATCCTGCTTGTCCATCTGGCTCAGCCTCCAAGACCGTTGGGAATCGTGACATTGCGGAAGCCGGGTCTTTCAACCTCGATCGTCGGTCCGCCTCCGTTGGGCTCGGCCAACGAGGGGCCGTCGAAACGAGCACCGCCGCGATCCAGACAGCCCAGATCATAGAGAAGCCGATTCCACCCAGCCTGGGACGACTCCAGATCACCCTGCGCTCGGGACAGAAGGACATCACACGCGAATCCCCGTCACAACTCAACTCGCAGCACGGCCACAGCATCAGGACACTGTCCGCAGCATCAGGACGCCATCCGGCTCAACCACGCCAAGAGGAGAGTCGCAATGGTCAGCAATAGTGCCGCCATCGCCGCAGTTCGAGCACCACGCTCCCCGTCGAAGAATCGACGCACCGCGGTCCCCCACACGAGCGCCGCTGGAATCACCGCAATGGGCGCATCAACGGGAATGCAATCTGTGCGCCCGTGGCATTCGATCGCTACATAGGACACGAAGAGGACGAAGCCTGCCAAGAGCGATGACTGCCAGAACTCACGACTGGTCTCGATGGGATTCCTCCGTGCCGATGAACGTCGCCGGCAGGAGACGGCCAGGCTCTCCGCCAGCCTCAGGTCGCAGATCCTTCTCCATGAGCGTCGCCACGTCAACAACACGGATCGAGCACAAGGCATCACATTCTGAACACAATCTGGCTGCGAATGGGTCCCATCCGATGGATGGACCCCCCGCCACCCCCCTATCCCTCCCCCCTAGGGCCCTGCCTCGATCCATCCGGCTGATTCTGGTCCGCCGCTCGGCTCCGTCAAGGTCGTTCGTCCTCGCTTCGCTCCGGGCGCTCCACCTTGACCGCGCCTCGTCGGACGGACTCAACAGCTGCGGCCAGGAACCGAGGCCGACGTCTGTCCAGGCACACCTGACAGTCCCGGCTGAGATGCCATCAAAGTCAGCTCGTGGCACGCCGTCCTAACGGCGCGCCACCCAGACCCAGAGGGACGACGCCGATGAGACTCGCCGCCTACATCCGAGTCAGCTCAGAAGGACAGGTAGAACACGGGTATGGCCTGGACATCCAACGCCAAGCCATCGAGACATGGGCCAACAACGAGGGCCACGAGATCGCCGTGTGGGCCGCGGACGAGGGCGTCAGCGGCTCCAACGGCTTCGAGACCAGAGAAGGCCTCTACGGGGCCTTACAGGCCGTCTCAGACCACGCTGTGGACGGCGTTGTCATCTACAGTCTTGATCGTCTCGCACGCAAGCTCACTGCTCAAGAAGCAGCACTCGCAAAGGTGTGGGACTGCGGCGGACACGTCTACTCGATCGAACAACACGGGCTCATCCCCGAGGATGATCCCGATGACCCGATGCGCACCGCAATCCGACAGATGCGCGGCGTCTTCGCCCAGCTCGAACGATCAATGATCACCAAACGCCTCAGAGACGGCAAACGCATCTAGGCCGCCGAGGGCGGACACCTCGGAGGGTCCGCCCCCTTCGGCTACGACCTCGACCCCACAGGCAACCTGACACCCAACGACACCGAACAAGCCACCATCGCCAGGGCAGCCGAGCTACGGGCCCAGGGCCACAGCCTGCGGGCAGTGGGCCGGCGCCTCGACGCCGAGGGTCTTCCCCCCAAGGAAGGCGGCAGCTGGCACCACAGCCGCCTCGCCAGCGCCCTAGGTCGGGCGCGGCAATCGTTGAACCTCGAATAGCGCCTTGTCAGCGATCTGACGAGTCGCACAGGTCGGTACAGGCACCTGGTGCTCGATGCACTCCATCACAAGCTTGTGGATCAGCTGATAGCTGGGCGCGCCTTGGACGTTGTTGCATGCCAGCCCTCGCATCGACGCGAACGCTACGAGGTCATCGCTGAGCCTCGGCAGGCGCACAAGACTCAGCGGGCGACGACCGTCCTCTCTGTGGAAACACTCGACCAGCCCTGCGTCTTGCCAGCGATCGAGGCACCTCGAGACGGTCCCGTGGTTGATGTCCCGCTTGAGCTGGCCCGACAGTTGGCGAGCAAGCTGTTGATTCGACTGGACCCTCAGGTAACCAAGGTCGGAAGATCGGCGGCCAGCCATATCCAACACCGCACAGAAGACCTCACGCTGCCTCTGGCCTTGGAGCGTTCCCGACCACGCACGGCCGTGAGCCTTGGCGACCTTGCCGACCGTGATAGTCGGCAGCAGGTGCCGCCACTCCACGCCTGCCGCGAACTCCTTGAGCAGCTCGCGCATCGTCTTGAGCTCGACCAACGCGTACTCGTCGCCAACCTTATCCATCCGAATACCAGCATGGACTACCGAAAAAGTGCACACAACTTGAAGGAGCGACATGCCCTCTGACCTGCGGGTTTAGCGATTTGGGACACCCCCACGTAGGCAATAGGAGCCTGCGGGGGACGCGAGAGAGTTCGTGGAGCAACAGCGACACGAACGAACGAGCAGGGGGATGCCGGGACAGCGAGTCTCCACAGACGAGCGAATCCGGCGGTGGTGCGCCCAGCAGGCCGCACACCGCCTATCAGCTCAGTCGCATTCGACTGCAGCTGCTTCCTGTCCAGGCACACCTGCTTAAGGAGCAGTCTACCGCCGTGGCCGACAGCGCCAACGGCGGTGAACGCAATGGCCAGATGGAGAAGACCATCCTTCGCTGCTGCGGTCGCACGGGTGGTCGGGCCCGCTCGGCCGACCACCTGGCGCGGAACCCGAAAGCGCCGTTCTGCCCCTGTCCTGGCACAAACACTCTCTTCCCGAGGAGCGTCAACTGGTGTGTGGCAGTCGAGCATCGACCTCGGCAAGGCAGATACCCCACGAAACACCCTCCGTATCAATCCGCTCGTAGTGTCCGACACGCCAACCGACCACCACGCTGCCACTATCAGTGGCGTCTATCTCACTGTTGGTGGGCACATCGCATCGGACCTCCTGAGGCACAAGAACTCGCCTGGACGGAGCACGATTCAGGCCACTGGCCGGACGCATGAAGGGCAGTGCGTGCGATCGTTCACAAGGAGGACTTGACGCCATCCAGGGGGATGGACCCGAGTCCCATCAGCCGAAACCAGCAAGCCGATGCGAGTCGCCGGGCCGCTGGCGGCGTCTGGCTTGCCCTCAAGGCGCCTAGGACGGCCCTGTGAGCCCTGCTCCGCCATCGATACGGCCCAATCTCGACGGACGAGCGCTGCCCTACGGGGCGCCCTCGCAGCTGGCTCACAGCCGTGCAGCGCCGCATCCGCGTCACATCGCCGTCACTGGTCATGAAAGAGCATCGAGCAGCCCCCTGGTGGCCCCACACCTAGACTTCGTTCGATGGCGAGACGCGCGCAACGTAGCCCCACGCCCGACGGCATGAATCGCTACTACGATGAACTCCCCGACCAGCTGTTGCAGCTCGCGGCCGAACGTCGTCTCATCCCATTCGTGGGAGCAGGGTTTTCCGCAGCCGCGGGCTTGCCGAGCTGGGAAGGGCTACTCCGTCGTGTTGCCGCCGACCTAGATGAGTGCGAGATCGCGTTCGACGACCTCCTCCAGTCCTGCGACAACGACCTTCTTCGTGCGGCCGAGTACTTGTATCTAATCGTCGACCGCCAGATCGGACCAATCCGCCATGCGCTTGAGAAGGCGCTTCTAGCAGTGAACTCCGATCTATTGTTCGGCCCCCACGTTGAGCTTGTGAACCTGCAAGCACCCCGAATCTACACGACTAACTACGACGACCTCATTGAGCAGACCTATAGGACCTTGGGTCTAGACTATTTTCAGATCACCCGACCGCACGATCTTGTGCTAGCCGACGACACCAGGACTCACATCGTCAAGTATCATGGCGATCTGCGCCACGAAGACACCCTGGTTCTGACGGAGAGTAGCTACTTTAGTCGGCTTGACCTTCAATCTGCTTTGGATCTGAAGTTTCGCTCCGACCTACTTGGCCGTTCAGTTCTCTTCATGGGATACGGACTTCGTGATGTAAATGTACGTCTGATCTGGTTCAAGCTCGCCCAGATGTTGGCTGATGTCGCACCCGATGATCGCCTGCCTGCCTTCATCGTGCGCACGAAGAGCAATCCAGTAATCGAACAGCTGGATCGCGCCGCGGGCCTCACGACAATCGTCATCGGTCAACCCTACGATTTTATCCATCCGCCCGACCGCACTGCTGAATACTTGGGCATTGCCGAACGCGTGCAACAGGCCACTTCGAACCCTCTCGGCCATTTTCTCCGCATGCTAAGCCTATGTACGACAGGAATGGAAAGAACTTGGTCTACCGACGAGCCTCAGATGTCAAACGCTGGCATCTCGAACCTGTACGCCTCCACGGATGTCGTACGCTCCGCTTGCTCCCTAGTCTCAATGCTGCAATATCCAGATCGGAACACTCGAGCTGGCCATCTCGCCGACCTTCCCCCGACAAACGTCATCACGGAGCTAGCGAGAAAGCGGATCCCAGAGCGAATGAAGCAGCCTATTCTGACCGTTATCGAAGAGCTGGTTCGCAGCCTAGACGGTGCTGTCGGCGGTTGGATCTCGGATTGGGTCGCTTTAGTAGAGCGGTGCCAACAGCTGGGCATTGAGCGGACTACTGAGCTCATTGCTGGGATTCTGCTCGACAACCACGGCCGACAGCTGCTTCAGGAGGCGAACCTTGACTGGGAGGCCGCCTGGAGGGGAGGCATCGGAGGCGCTGCCGCAGGCGCGATCCTCATGAAGTGTGAGGAGGAGTTGACCAAGCTCCAGTTCATGCGATTCACGGACCGCGACGCAGACACCCTTGCCGCTTGCATTGACTTAGCCATGCGAATTCGAGATGGTGGGCTCTTGGTGGCACAGGAGGACGACCCTCTCTCTCATCATCAACTGCTTCAAGAGCGGGCCGATTCCATCATTTGCGAGGCGCATGCGTTCTCTACCGAGTTGGGCAATGCTATTGATGGCTACACTCCGCCTGTGACCACCAAACCCGAGCCGCGAGAACTCGCGTCCGCTGTAAGGCGACCACAGCCCGGCGGGTAAGCAGTCGTCTGACAGACACGCCTTGAAGCAAGGCAGAAAACATTGACTTTGGACGCCGCCCGTCGGAGGAGGTTTCCTGGCTCATCGGATTCCTGCGGGGGTGAGGGTGTCGAGTAGGTCCCAGTTGGGCTTGCCGGCGTAGAGGAGGGCTCGGATCCGGTAGTTGCGGAATTTCCGGAATCCGAAGCCGATGCGTTTGATGCGCTTGATCAGGTTGTT
>JAVJTC010000001.1 GCA_040219085.1 Acidimicrobiales bacterium | reverse complement strand
ACGGTGCGGCAACGACGACGACCGAGACATCCGCTCCAACGCAACCCGATCGGCGTCGGAGACCTTCAACGCAGCAGCAACCATCACCGGCATACTGCCACCATAACCCACCTTGCTATTTCAACGACGCACCACTAGCCGGCCGGATCGCGCCATGATCGGCCCGGGTCGACACGAGGAGGCGACGACGTGCACACCCGCATCGTGAAGGTCCGCATCGCCGAGGGCCGCTGGGACGAGTTCCTCGCTGCGTACCTCGAACACGTCGACGGACGCGACGACATCGAGGTCGGGATGGTCCACCGCTACATCGTCCGTGACGTCGAGGACCCCCACGTCGGGCTGCTGATGTCGGTCTGGGAGACGGCGGACGACATGGTCCGCTACGCCGAGCACCCGTTCCACGCCGCCTTCGGCGAGATCGTCCCCGGCGCCATCACCTCCGCCGAGGTGACCCACGGCGAGGTCGTGCACGAACGCCGCGGCGTGTGAAACCCCGTTCGAATCGGCGATCGCGCCCGGCGCGATGATTTTTCCCGCTCGGATCCGTCTGCATCACCGGAGCCCGAGAAAGCCGATCAGGAGACGACCCATGTCGATACACCCGTACCTCTTTTTCACCCACACCACCCGCGAGGCGATGAGCCGATACCGCGACATCCTCGGAGGGCAGCTTGACATCATGAGCCTCGCCGACCTGCCTGACGGCGAGGAGGTCCCGTTCGAGGTCCCCGACGACTTCGTGGTGCACGCCGCCCTCACCTTCGGTGACGGTGACCTCCTCATGGCCTCCGACGACCCGACCGGCGACGGTTCGGGTGTGAAAGGCGCGGCCGTCAACATCACGATCACCGACCACGACGAGGCCCGCCGCATCTTCGAGGCCCTGGCGGAGGGCGGATCTGTCCAGATGCCGATCGGGGAGACGTTCTGGTCGCCGCTGTTCGGCTCCTGCGTCGACCGGTTCGGCGTGTCGTGGATGGTCAACGTCGAACGCGACGACAGCGAGGGCTGAACGATGCCCCGGATCATCACCAACCTGTGGTTCGACACGGAGGCCCTCGAGGCAGCCGAGTACTACTGCTCGATCTTCCCGGACTCCGCGGTCACCCGCGTCGCCCACTACACCGAGGCCGGACCGGGACCGGCGGGCAGCGTGGTCACGGTCGACTTCGACCTCGATGGCAAGCCGTTCACCGCCATCAACGGCGGCCCCCAGTTCCCCTTCACCGAGGCCGTCTCGCTGCTCGTCGACTGCGCCGACCAGACCGAGGTCGACCACTACTGGGACGCGCTCGGCGCCGGCGGGCAGACCGGGAACTGTGGCTGGCTCAAGGACCGCTACGGCCTGTCGTGGCAGGTGTGCCCCGACGAGCTCGGCGCCCTGCTCGGCGATCCCGACCCGGCACGCGCCGAGCGGGCGTTCACCGCGATGCTGTCGATGACCAGGATCGACATCGCCGCCGTACGCGCCGCAGCCGACGGAGCCGACGGCGCCGGACTGTGAGCGGACCGGGTCCCGGCGCGGGGGAGGCACCGCGCCGCAGCGCCCGCGCGGCGGTCAGCGGCGCGGGCCGGACCTACGATGGGCGACGTGACTGCGTCAGTGTCGACCCCTGCCGTCGCGGACCTCGAGTCCCATCGCCGCGAGCTCACCGGCTACTGCTACCGGATGCTCGGATCGGGATCGGAGGCCGAGGACGCCGTGCAGGAGACGATGCTGCGGGCATGGAAGGCCGCGCACCGCTTCGAGGGACGTGCGACCGTGCGAACGTGGCTGTACCGCATCGCCACGAACGTCTGCGTCGACATGGCCCGCAGTCCCCAGCGTCGCGCCCGGCCGATCGACCTCGGTCCGTCACGCACGCCCGACCCGGTGCACCTCGACGACGTCCTGCCCGACGGCGGGTGGATCACCCCGATCCCCGACTCGTCGGTCATCGACCTCGACGGTGACCCCGCCGACGTCGCCGCGGCACGGGACACAATCCGCCTCGCGTTCCTCAGCGCTCTGCAGCGGCTCCCCGCCCGTCAGCGGGCCGCGGTCGTGCTCTGTGAGGTGCTGCGGTGGCCCGCGGCGGAGGTCGCCACCCTCCTCGAGACGTCGACGGCGTCGGTCAACAGCGCCCTGCAGCGCGGCCGGGCCACGCTCGCCGCGGCGCCGTCCGCCCCTGCGACGCCGCCACCGTCGGTCGACCAGGAGCGGCTGCTCGCCCGCTACGTCGACGCATTCGAGCGCTACGACATGGACGCCCTCGCGGCGCTGCTGCACGAAGACGTCGTCCAGACCATGCCTCCATACGCCATGTGGCTCCAGGGTCGAGACGACCTCGTCAAGTGGTACCTCGGTGCCGGGATCGGTTGCAGGGGATCCCGCCTGTTGCCCGGCCAGGCGAACGGCTGCGCGGCGTTCGCGCAGTACCGCGTGGACCCCGCCGGCGGCCACGCCCCCTGGGCGCTGCAGGTGATCGAGCTACGCGGCGACCGGATCGAGGCCGTCCATTCCTTCCTGGAGACCGAGGCTTTCGGGCGGTTCGGGTTTCCCGCCCACCTGGACTGATCAGCCCGGAGGTTCGGTCAGCCCGAGCTGGCCCATCATCGCCATCTGATCGGCGACGAGATCTTTCGGGACGAGGTCACCCGCGCCTCAGACGTCAGGACTGGGTGTTAGAAACCGGAGTTCTGCCACTCAGTCCTCACCTGCTCGGGATCGTCCACGGTCCCGAGCAGGGCCATGAGTGCCACCCGGGCTTTCAGTGGGCCGAGTTGCCGAGCGGTCAGCACCCCGAGTCCGGCGAGAGTGCGGCCACCACCGGCGGTGCCGTAGCGAGGCCGCGCCCCGCCGAAGGCACACCGGCTCGCCACGACGACGGTCACGCCCGACTCGACGGCGCCGATGATCGCCGGTTCGAGGTGGCCCGGCAGGTTCCCCGCGCCCGTGCCCTCCAGGACGAGGCCCCGGGTCCCGTTCTCCACGATCCGGTCGAGGATCGCCGGGTCCATCCCCGGGTAGCAGGCCACCACGTCCACGGAACGCTCGGGCGGACCGGGCCAGTCGGGGGAGGGCGGCTGATTCGTCGGGAACCACTCGACCCCATCGGGTGTCGCGGTCCCGAGCGGACCCCACGGCGTCGACCGGAACGCGGGCGGCTCGAGTGAGTGGACCTTCGTGACGGTGCGGGCCGGGTGGATCAGGTCGTCGACGACGACGAGGACCCCGCGTCCCGCGGCCGACGGCTCGGCCGCCACCCGCAGGGCTGCCGCGAAGTTGCGCGGCCCGTCCGCCCCCGGTTCGTCACTCGCACGCATCGCAGCCGTGAAGACGATCGGCCCGCGCCCGGTGACCGGCCCGTGGAGCAGGTCCACCAGCAGCGAGGACTGCTCGAGCGTGTCGGTGCCGTGGGTGACGACGACGCCGCGTGCCTCGCCATCCGCCAGCGCCCGAGCAGCCCGCCCGCCGATGTCGACCACGTCGTCGACCGTCAGGTTCCAACTCGTCGTCGACGCCACCTGCTCGACGACGATCTCACCGCCGGAGAACCCGGCGGTGAGCCGGTCCACCCCGTCGCCGGGCACTACCCCGGTCGCATCATCGCTGACCGCGGCGATCGTGCCGCCCGTCGTGAGGACCAGTAGCGGCGCCGACGACTCCGTCACTTGAAGATCTGAGGGTTGATCGGCGATGCCACCGCCCGCTCGAACGGGATCGGCGGCGCACAGAAGAAGAACTCGTACACCCCGTCATCGGCGCAGTCCGCACCCGCCTCCTCGAGGTCGAAGATCTCGCCGACCGTCATGCCCATCGCCTGGATCAGGACAAGGTGAACGGGCTGGAAGACATCGGGTGTCTCGTTGGGGCGGACCTCCATCCCCCAGGTGTCCGTGGCGAGGGCCGCCACCTCGCGCTCCGCGAAGAACGACGCCGAGTCGAGACCGAGCCCGGGCGCGTCGCCCCCGGCGAACGAACCCCACCCGCCCTCGGCGGCCACCTGGGCCATCTGACCCGTGCGGACCAGGACGATGTCGCCCCGGCGGACCTCCACGCCCTGCGCGTCGGCGCACGCCGCCAACTCGTCGGCGCCGATGGCGTGGCCCGGCTGAAGCCACTCGACCCCGTTGTGGCGGGCGACGTCCAACAGCACACCCCGCCCGCTGACCTGCGCCCGCAACTGGGAGATCGCGTTCACGAGGGCGCCCTTGCTCGACACCAGCGACGCTTCCTTGCCGTTCCACATCGTGTCGTCGAAGATCACGTGTGCCAGCCCGTCCCACTGGGTCGAGCACTGCAACGGCATGATCACGATGTCGTCCGCGGACCGGAAGTGACCATCGCGCCCGCCGAAGAAGTCCCGCGGCGTCGTGCCCATGGCGGCGTCGTTGCCGTCCCGGGTCATCAGGTGGATCGGGTTGAACCGGCCGAGGGCGCCACCGCCAGCCTGGGGGCCGTCGTCGCCGAACGGGGCCGCGAGGGAGATCACCTTTCCCTTCTCGACCAGCTGGGCGGCGGCGATCAGGCAGTCCGGGGTGATGTGGTTCAGCGTCCCGAGCTGGTCGTCGTCGCCCCATCGGCCCCAGTTCGAGAACCGGTCGCACAGCTCGCGGACGGTGGTGACATCGGGCATCGGGGTCATCCCTTCTTGGTCGGGGACAGCGTCGCCAACAGAGCCTCGACGAACTCCGCTGGCCGTTCGTACTGAGGGAGATGGCCACAGTCGTCGATGACGACACAGCGGCTGTCGGGCACGGCGCCGGCCAGGTCTTGAGCATCGGACACCGGTGTGACGGGATCGTCCGCACCCCACACGACGCCGAGCGGCACCCCCGAGGCTGCGAGACGCTCCCACAGGGCCTCGGCGGCGCCCGGCGGGGGATCGACGCGTAGCCGCGCCACCACCCGCTTGGTCCGGGCGAGCGCGCCCGGACGTTCCAGCAGTTCCATCCGGACCCCGATGAGGTCCTCGACGGTCGCCGGGTCGACGACGATCCCGCCGAGTCGGGCCCGGACCGAATCCACGTCGGGGTTGCGGGCAGCGGCCTCCGACAGGTCGGCGAGACGGACCGCCTTCTCCTTCGGCGGGCGGCGCCCGGAGCCCGACACCGCAACGACCCCGGCCGTCGCGCCCGGGTCGGCCACCGCCGTGTGCAGCGCGACGCCGGCGCCGAGCGAGTGGCCGACGAGGACCGGCGCTTCGAGCGAGAGCGCGTCCAATAGCCCCCGTAGCTGGCCCACGTAGTCGCCCATCGTCGCGTCGTGGTCGGAGTCGGCGGACCAGCCGTGGTCCACCATGTCGTAGGTGACGCACCGGAACCTGTTCGCCAACAGCGGCACCACCCGGCCCCAGACCTCGAGGTGGTTGCCGGACCCGTGGATCAACACGAGAGGGTTCCCCTCGCCCGTCACCCGCACCCGCGTCTCGACTCCGTCGGCGACGATCATCTCGTCATCATCGGTCATGTCTTGTCCTCCGGCTCCGTTGCGCCCAGCCATTCGGCGAGGACCGTGTCGGTGTCCGCGCCCAGCTCCGGGGGATCCCGGTAGACCGCGAAGTCGTGGGTGGACATCCCCACCGGGTAGGCGACGGTCTTCGTCTCCACGCCGTTGGGCAGGTGCAGGTCCCGCAGCAGGTCCAGTGCCACCACCGTCGGATCCTCGAGAGCCTCGGCGAAGTCGTTGACCGGCGCGCACGCGATGCCCGCCTCGTCGAGCGCGGCGATCCACTCATCCGCCGAGCGTGCCGTGAACTCGGCGCCGAGGATCTCCGCGAGTTCGCGGTGGTTGGCCGCCCGCACGGCCTGGGTGGCGAACCGCTCGTCGTCGACCAGATCCTCGAGACTCAGCAGAGAACACAGATCTGCCCACATGCGGTCGTTGCCGGCGGCCATCACGAAGGGCCGGTCCGACGCCTGGAACGCCTGGTACGGGGCATTGCGGGGGTGGGCGGTGCCGAGACGACGCGGCGCCCGGCCCGTGCCGAAGAACTCGCTCGTCTGCAGCGCCGAGATGCCGAGCAGCGCACCGACCATCGCGCAGTCCACCCGCACCGCCTGGGAGTCACGGTCCCGGGACCTCAGCGCCGCCAGGATCGACACCACGGCGTACAGCCCGGCGACGAAGTCGGCGACGGGGACACCGCATTTGACCGCGATGCCCTCCTCCTCGCCGGTCACGCTCATGAGACCCGACACGCCCTGGACGGCCACGTCGAACGCCGCCCTCGTCGCGAACGGGCTGGCGTGCCCGTAGCCCGACACCGAGCAGTAGACGATGTGGTCGTTCACCCGTCGAGCGTCCTCGAAACCCAGCCCGAGACGGTCCAGCGCCCCCGGACGGAAGTTCTCCACGAGCACGTCGGCCGCGCCGATCAGGCCCCGGGCCGTCTCGATGTCCGCCGGATCCTTCAGGTCGAGCATCACCGAGCGCTTGTTGCGGTTCAGAGACGCGAAGTTGTGGCTGAATCCCGACCCGTCCGGACCGTCCTCGACCGGCGGCCAGCCCCGCATCATGTCGCCGGCCGCGGACTCGATCTTCACGACGTCTGCACCCAGGTCGGCGAGCAGCATCCCGGCGAACGGGCCCGACGCCACGTGGGCCAGCTCGACCACCTTCACGCCGTGCAGCGGATGGGACTGTGTCGACGGCACGGATCAGTTGCCCGCCGCGTACGCCTCGGCGTGACGGGTGAACATCTCACGTACTCGCTGGCCGCTCGATGGGGACTCGGCCATCGTCTCCACCGCCCACTCGCTGCGCGGTTCGGTGAGGAACGCGCCGCCGTAGACGTGGATGGCGCCGGTGAGGCGCCCGAGCGGGTTGTGGACCGAGTGGATGGCGGTCTCTCCGAGCATCACCGTCTCGCCGGTGTCGAGGCTGTGGCCACCGGACGACTCGATGGTCGAACCCTCCCGGCGGTACAGCTGGCTGTCCTCGCGGCCCGAGTAGATGCCGATGCACGCCCACATGTGGTGATCATGGGGGCCGAGGTACATCCGCGGCCCCCACACCACGTGCATCACGGTCACGTCGTCGGCCACGTGCAGGGGCTGCATCAGCGGGCCCTCGGCTTCGGGAATGGCCGCGAACAGCTTGGCGGGGTCCGCCACGAGCCGGGAGACCTCCTCGCGCACGGCGGGCAGGTCCCGGGCGGTCGCGGCCGCCACGATGTCGCTGAGTGCCTCCGCCGTGTCCATGTCAGTCCTCCGTGTCGCCGGCCGGTGGGCGCCTGTAGTGGGGTTCGATGTAGCCCTGCGCGCCGTGGGCCTCGACGTCGGCTCGCACCGTCGCCAGGACGTCCTCTTCGGGACGGCGCAGGTCTATGTCCTTGAGGAACGGCTGGGCCGCCGGCAGCTCTGTCGGCCAGTAGACCTCGCAGCGGTTGCCCTCCGGGTCCCAGAAGTAGACGCCGACGGCGTTGCCGTGGTTCAGCACCTTGTCGATGGACGCGCCGGCGTCGACCAGGCGCTCATGGAACGCCATCACGTCTGCGAGCGTCGTGCATCGGAACGAGATCTGCTGCACGACGGTGTCCTCGCCGACGCGGCCCGGCAGCAACAGGAGCATGTGGTGTTCGTGTTCGGGGTTGCTGCTCAGGAACGTCAGCCCGGCCACCTCGTCCCGGAGATCGGAAGAGCGTCG